>NZ_QOBB01000040.1:0-131236 GCF_024704855.1 Burkholderia sp. HAN2018
GGCCGCGCAACGCGCGGACGCGCCGTCGGTCGCGCGCGCCGCGCACTGACTGCCGCGCGGCGCGGCGCGCATTACGCGCGTGCGCTGCTCATCCACACGTGCGGGATGCCGTCCTCGTCGTGCACGTCCGAGCTCGGCGCGAAGCCGAATGCCCCGTAAAAACGCTGCAAGTGAGCCTGCGCATGCAGGCTCACCGGCGTATCCGGCCACTGCGCGCGAATATGCTCGAGCGCGCGCGACAGCAGCCCGTTGCCCAGGCCGGCGCCGCGAAACGCGGCGGTCGTCAGCACGCGGCCGATGCGGACATCGGTGTTCTGCGCATCCGGCAACAGCACGCGCAGATAGCCGGCGAGGCGCCCGGCCGGATCGAATGCAGCCAGGTGCCACGCGGCCTGGTCCGCGTCGTCGATGTCGCGATACACGCAATTCTGCTCGACGACGAACACGGCGCTGCGGGCTTCGAGGATCGAATAGACTTCGCGCGCCGTCAGCGCGTCGAAGGATTTCCAGCGCCAGTCGAGATCGGCGGCGCTCGGGGATGCGGCGGATGCGTTCATGGTCGGTCCTGATTCGGGCGCGCCGGCCGGCGCGCGGCAATCGTCGATTATGCCCCGAAGCGCACGCGCCGCGCGACCGGCTGCCCGCCCCCGAAAAAAAGGCCCCGCATTGCGCGGGGCCTGTCCGTCATGCCGGCATCTGGCCGAAGCGGCCGTTGTTGAAGTCCTCGATCGCGGTGCGGATCTCCGCTTGCGAGTTCATCACGAACGGCCCGTATCCGACGACGGGCTCGTCGATCGGTTCGCCGCTCAGGATCAGCAGCTTCGCGTCGCCGTTCGCTTCGATCTCGACGTCGCTACCGTCGCGACCGAGCTGCACGAACTGCGCTTCGCGGGCGACCGTCTCGCCGTTCACCTGCACGGTACCGCTCAGCACGACCACCGCGAGCGTGCGCCCTTCGGCGACCGGGAACCGCGCATGGCCGCCGGCCACGAGCCGCACGTCCCATACGTCGATCGGCGTATGCGTGCGGGCCGGGCCGCGCCGCCCGTCGAGCTCGCCCGCGATGATCCGCGCACGCCCCGCGCCGTCAGGCAGCTCGACCACGGGGATGTCGGCATCCAGCAGCGTCTGGTAGCCGGGCGCCCCCATCTTGTCCTTGGCGGGCAGGTTCACCCACAGCTGGACCATCTCGAGCGGGCCGCCACGCTTGGTGAACCCCTCCGAGTGGAATTCCTCGTGCAGGATCCCGCTCGCGGCCGTCATCCACTGCACGTCACCCGGGCCGATCACGCCGCCCGCGCCGGTCGAGTCGCGGTGCGCGACCTCGCCGTCATAGACGATCGTCACCGTCTCGAACCCGCGGTGCGGATGCTGGCCGACACCGCGCGGCGCCGAGGCCGAGCCCGGCTCGAACGTGGCCGGGCCGGCATAGTCGAGCAGCAGGAACGGGCTCAGATGCGCGCCGTGAGACTGGTAGCTGAACATCGAACGCACCGGGAAACCGTCGCCGACCCAATGGCCGCGCGGCGCACTGTACACACCCTGGATCTTCTTCATTGCCTTCTCCGAATTGCGGCGAAACACGTGTTTCGCATCCTGGACAGGAATATAGAGGTGGAACGATCGATCCGGTAGACTGCCAAAATCGCACTCAGCGTTCCATTTCATGAACGATAAAGCGCGGGATCTGAACGATCTCTATTATTTCGTGCAGGTCGTCGAACACGGCGGCTTCGCACCGGCCGGGCGTGCGCTGGACATGCCGAAATCGAAGCTGAGCCGCCGCATCGCGCTGCTCGAGGCGCGGCTCGGGATGCGGCTGATCCAGCGCTCGACGCGCCGCTTCACCGTTACCGACGTCGGCCAGACCTACTACGCGCATTGCCGCGCGATGCTCGTCGAGGCCGATGCGGCCGACGAGGCGATCGCGCTGCTGCACGAGGAGCCGCGCGGCATCGTGCGCGTCAGTTGCCCGATCGTGCTGCTCGATTCGCTCGTCGGCGAGATGATCGCCGCGTTCATGGTCGCGTGCCCGCGCGTCGAGATTCATCTGGAAGCGACCAACCGGCGCGTCGACGTGGTCGGCGAAGGGATCGACGTCGCGATCCGCGTACGCCCGCCGCCGCTCGAGGACAGCGATCTCGCGCTGCGCGTGCTGGCCGAGCGCGGCCAGTGCCTCGTCGCGAGCCCCGCACTGCTGCGCGAGCATGGCGCACCGGCCGTTCCCGCCGATCTCGCGCGCCTGCCGAGCCTCGATCACGGCGTCCCGCAGTCCACGCACGTGTGGCGGCTGCGCGGGCCCGACGGCGCGCATGCGGAAATCCACCACCTGCCGCGCTTTGTGACCGGCGGCATGCTCGCGTTGCGCGCAGCGGCCGTCGCGGGTGTCGGCATCGTGCAGTTGCCGACGATGATGGTGCGCGACGAGGTCGCGCGCGGCGCGCTGGTAACCGTGCTGCCCGACTGGGCACCGCGCCGCGAGATCGTGCATGCGGTGTTCGCGTCGCGCCGGGGGTTGCTGCCTGCGGTGCGCGCGCTGCTCGATTTTCTGGCCGCGCGGTTTGCCGAACTCGAACCCGACTGAGCTCGCCGCGTCACGCGCAACCGCGCGCTGCAAACCGTGCGTGCGTGCCGTAGACTGCGGTACGCGCATCGCGCATTCCACAACCCTGATCGCTTTTCCGCCATGTTCACGCTGTCCAACGACCCCAACGCCTCCAAGGCCGATCAATACGCGACGCTCGTCGAGCAAGCACGCGCGCTCGTCGAATCCGAACGCGACCTGACCGCGAACGCGGCCAACTTCGCCGCGCTGGTCTACCACTCGCTCGACCGTCTCAACTGGGCCGGCTTCTACTTCTTCGACGGGACGGAGCTCGTGGTCGGGCCGTTCCAGGGCAAGCCCGCCTGCGTGCGGATCGCGCTCGGCAAGGGCGTGTGCGGCACGGCTGCGCAGACGCGCGAGACGCAGGTCGTGCGCGACGTGCATGACTTCCCCGGCCATATCGCGTGCGACGCCGCGTCGGAATCGGAAATCGTCGTGCCGCTGGTGGCCGGCGACGGCACGCTGATCGGCGTGTGGGACGTCGACAGCCCGGTAGCCGCGCGCTTCGACGAAGAAGACCGCCAGGGGATGGAGGCGCTCTGCCGCGTATTCGTCGAATCCGCCTGGCAGAAGGCGCGCGGTTGAGCAACGGCTGAGCCGCGTTCATCCACCGCGCGGCGCGCGGCAGGTCGCCGCGTTCACGCATGAATCGCGCCGCATGACCTCGAACGAAACGGGCTCCGCAAAGGAGCCCGTTTCACTGTGCCGCCGCACCGCCCTTCGCGGCGCACTTTACGCGTCAGGCAGCATGCGTGCCGGACAGCGCCGGGAACGCTTGCGGCTTCACATCCTCGGTCAGCACCTCGAAGCCCGTTTCCGTCACCACGACCATGTGCTCCCATTGGGCCGACAACGAATGGTCCTTCGTGACGACCGTCCAACCGTCCGCCAGCATGCGCGTGTCGCGCTTGCCCGCGTTGAGCATCGGCTCGATCGTGAAGATCATCCCCGGCCGCAGCGGTACACCGGTGCCCGGGCGGCCGTAGTGAAGCACCTGCGGCTCGTCGTGATAGACGTCGCCGATGCCGTGCCCGCAGTACTCGCGAACCACGCTGAATCCTTCGCGATGCGCGACCTGCTGGATCGCGTAGCCGACGTCGCCAAGCGTGGCACCCGGGCGTACCGCGCGGATGCCCGCATGCATCGCCTCATAGGTCGTCGCGACGAGGCGCCGCGCGAGTTCGTTCGGTTCGCCGACGTAATACATGCGGCTCGTATCGCCAAACCAGCCGTCCTTGATCACCGCGATGTCGAGGTTCACGATGTCGCCGTCGCGCAACGGCCGCGACGTCGGGATACCGTGACACACCACGTGGTTGACCGACGTGCACAGCGTCTTCGGATAACCGTGGTAGCCGATGTTCGCCGGGATCGCCCCGAGCACGTCGACGATGTATTCGCGGCAGCGTGCGTCCAGTTCGTCGGTGGTGACGCCCGGCTTCACGTGCTCGGTGATCATCGTCAGCACCTGTGACGCCAGCTTCGCGGCTTCGCGCGACTTGGCGATTTCCGCCATGCCGCGGATCGGGATGTCTCGCTTCGCCATTACGCCACCTGCTCGATGCCGTGTTCGACCGGTTCCGCCGGCCCCGCGTCGCCGCCCCGTGCTTCGGCCTCGATCAGCATCCGGCAGATGTCGCCGTAGGACAGCGCCGGATTGAGTTCCGCCAGCATCCCGACGCGCAGCCAGTGCTCGGCCTGTGCGTTGATCGAGCGGCTCAGCGCCGTGCTGGTCGAGCGCAGCCGCTCGTGCATGTGCTCGGAAATCTTGATGATGCCCATATATCCCCAATTAAACGAAACGTAGCCGGTTCGTATATTACGCCGCGGTCGGCTGGCGGGCAAGCCATGCGGATTCCGTTGATACGTCCGCCAGCCCGTCACCAGCGTTGACACTGAATTCCAGTTTGCTGGAAAATAAATCCACCATGAAAGAATCCGTCACCGCCGCTGCCGACGACACCGGCATCAACGAACGCATCGCCCGGCGCGTGCGCGACCTGCGCACCGTACGAGGCTACACGCTCGATGCACTGGCTGCGCGCTCCGGCGTCAGCCGTTCGATGATCTCGCTCATCGAACGTGCATCGGCCAGCCCGACGGCCGTCGTGCTCGACAAGCTGGCAGCCGGTCTCGGCGTGTCGCTGGCCGGGCTGTTCGGCGGCGACCACGACGACGCGCCCGCGCAGCCGCTGGCACGCCGCGCGCAGCAGGCCGAATGGCGGGATCCGGCGTCCGGTTATGTGCGCCGCAACCTCTCCCCGGCTGGCTGGCCGTCGCCGATCCAGCTCGTCGAGGTGGATTTCCCGCCCGGTGCGCGCGTCGCGTACGACAGTGGCGGGCGCGAAAGCGCGTTGCATCAGCAGGTGTGGATCATCAGCGGCCGCGTCGACGTCACGCTCGGCGAAACGCTTCACGAACTTCACGAAGGCGACTGCCTGGCCATGCGGCTCGACCAGCCGCTGATTTTCAGCAATCCGTCGCCGCACGCCGCGCGTTATGTCGTCGTGATCTGCGACGCGTCCGCCGCCGGTATGCGCACCCTCTGATGAACGCGTCGTCGCAGCAGCCGTGCGCGCGACCCACTTACTGCCCACAGGAGTCCGTATGAATTCCCCGAAACAGCGCGACGACGTGCGCCTGACCGATTGCAGCGAGGCCGAGCATGCGCCGGCCATTCTCGAGATCCTGAACGACGCGATCGCGAACTCGACCGCGCTGTACGACTACAAGCCGCGTCCGCCGGAAGCGATGGTCGCGTGGTTCGCGGCGAAACGCGCAGGCGGCTTCCCGGTCATCGGCGCGGTCGACGCGTCGGGCACGCTGCTCGGCTTCGCGAGCTGGGGCACGTTCCGCGCGTTTCCCGCGTTCAAGTACACGGTCGAACACAGCGTGTACGTGCATCGCGACCAGCGTGGCCGCGGGCTTGGCGAAGTGCTGCTGCGCGAAGTCGTCCGGCGCGCGCGGGAAGCGGAAGTACACGTACTGGTCGGCTGCATCGATGCGGCCAATGCGGGGAGCATCGCACTGCATGCGAAGCTGGGATTCGTGCACTCGGGCACGATCAAGGAAGCGGGCTTCAAGTTCGGCCGCTGGCTCGATGCGGCGTTCTATCAGTTGACGCTCGACACGCCTGCGCAACCGGTGGACGGCTGAGCGGATGTCGCGATGGACGAGCGGCATCGCATGGCCGAAGCCTGCTCGCAGCGGGCTTTCGTATTTCTGGACGCCAGATCCCGCCACCGGAGTTGCAAAGCAACTTGCAGTGCCGAACGACGCAGTCATGTCTGCTCGCGTGGGGCATTCAAATAGACTTGGGCCAAGCGACGCTACCGTGTGACAAAAGAGACTTTGCCGGCGCATATGCTCGTCATCCGACATCAGGTCGTCGCCTCCTATCTGCGATGCGCATATCGCGAGCAACGAAGAAACAATCGCTCCTGGGTTCGCACGCTGCCATCCGAAGCGACACCAATCCCGGTAAAAATTGACCGATCAAACAGAATGTTACTGTTGGTTTCAAAGATGCCCCAATAGTAGGCTGGAGTGCCGCTATTCTTCTGTCACCCACAATAACGATCCCAACTTGGGGGGTGACATGAACAACATCATCAAAGGCGCCCTTTGCGCCGCCTTCGTACCATTCATCCTCGCCGGTTGCGGCGGCGGCGACGACGGTGGCGGCACGCAAACCGGTACGCTGCACGTCGCGATGACGGATGCGCCATCCTGTGGCTTCGACCATGTGTACATCACCGTCTCGCAAGTCCGCGTCAACGCAAACGCGAACGCCGCAGACAACGACGCCGGCTGGTCGACCGTATCCCTCGCTACACCGCAGAAAATCGATCTGCTGTCGCTGACCAACGGCGTGCTCGCCGATCTCGGGCAGACCGCCCTGCCCGCCGGCCAGTATCAGCAAGTCCGCCTGGTTCTCGCACAGAATCAAGGTAACAACCTCGCGAACTCGGTCGTCCCGACCGGCGGCAGCGAACAGGCGCTCGCCACGCCGAGCGCGACGCAAAGTGGCTACAAGATCATCCACCCGTTCACGGTCCAGCCCAACACGCTCGTCGATCTCGTGCTCGACTTCAACGCATGCAAGTCGATCGTCCAGCGCGGCAACGGCTCGTATGCGCTGAAACCCGTCGTCACTGCGGTCCCGACAGTTGTGAGCGGCGCGATCTCCGGTTACGTCGCCTCGGCCGAAGCCGGCGCGACGGTCTATGCCGAGCAAGGCGGCAAGGTCGTCCGCGGCACAGTGGCCGACAGCACCGGCAAGTTCGTGCTGTCGCCGCTGATCCAGAGCTCGACGCAAGGCAATTACGATGTCGTGATCGTGCAGAACAACTTCGCGTCGGGTATCGTGCGCTCCGTCCCGGTCGTCGTGAACACGACCACGGCGGTGTCGGCGTCGACCGCACCGATCACGCTGCCGGCGTCGACGATGAGCACCGTCAGCGGTGCGGTGACTGCCAGCGCCAATGCATTCGTGCGGGCGCTGCAGACGATCGACGCGAATGCCTACGAGATCACGTCGATCAACGCGAACCTGGATACGGGCGCCTATGCGCTCAACGTACCCACTGCCGCGCCGATCGTCGGCACTTACTCGGGTTCGCTACCGGTCGCGCTCGCCGCATCGCCGGCCGCCGCCGCACAATATACGATCGAAGCGGACGCAGCGTCGGGGGCAACGCAATCGACGAACGTCAACGCAACGACCAGCCAGTCGAACGTCAATTTCAGCTTCTGACGCGTCGGCAGCGCACCGAAAGGGCCGTTGGGCCCTTTCATCAATAACGGGAGAACGAAGTGAAAAAAGGGGTTATCGCGTTGCTTGCAGCGGCGAGCATGGTCGGCACGCTCAGTGGGTGCGTCGCATACGTTCCGGGTGCGCCGGTAGTTGTTGCACCGCAGGGTGGCCCGGGGAACGGATTCTGCCCACCGGGACAGGCGAAGAAAGGCAATTGCTGATTGCACAGGGGCCCGCATTCAGCGGGCCTGTCCAGACTTTGTTTGCGAATTACAGGCCATGGGAACTGGTTGCTGCGCCCCCAACCGGCGTATCGGCTCCGTTTCGTCAAGAGCACCGATGTCCGCAAGACACTCAACGAACCGGACGTAGAGTTCATCCTGTACTAGGCCGTTTGATCGCATCCATTCCATGGCTGCGTTTGGGTTCAGTAGCAAGACATGATGGAACTGCCCAGACGGCCCAGGCTTGGTTCGGATGAAATTCAGTTCGCGTAGCCCACTCATCCTGCGACGCCAGGTGTCGACAGCGCACTCGCCGGTGAATCCGACCTCTGCCGCCAAGGTCAAGGGATCGGCAATTGACAGCACTGGATAATTCCACGCCCTTGCCCACAGGCAGAAAAGTGTTTGACCTGCTGGCTGTCTCTTTGACTGGGCGTCGACGGCTTGCATCGCAATCGGTAGCGTACGAGGAATAGTGACGAACCCAACGTTTCGATGTGGGTGCCAAAGCCAAATTTCAGGTATGCCGGGAAAATGAAGATCCAGCAGTTGCTGGGCACGGTCAGCCATTTTCAGACGACGAGGAATTGTATGTTGAATGTTCGCCATGGTCGTCCCCTGGATGCCGCTTATTTGTCTGATGTTTTAATTGGGATCGCCTGCCAGACCACAAGTTTCGATGCTGCGTTTGGCCTCGCAACGACGCAACTTCGTCCGGACGCGCCCCCTTTTCCGTGGCAGTGGAGAGCGACCGCACCACGTTTCGGACGCCCTCCCGAGACGCATGCAAGTTGAATCGTCGGGTGATCGTGAATGGGCAACGACTATCGTTCCCAACGCAACTGATGAAGCGAACAACGTGCCAGCCTCACGACTGCACCGCCCGAACAGTGCTCGGCGATGCCGAGCATCAAGTACGGGCGAGTCCTGGCAAATGCGTTGCAGCGTCGATACACCGTGCGGGTGGTCAATGGGACGAAATCGGCGAAAAGTGTCGAGACTGACGATGTGAGAGGCGCCGCATCACAACGGTTCCGCGCTCGCCAAATGCCTTTACTGGAACTCGGCGAGTGTGCCAGTACGTCACCGAATAATGATTCGAACATGCAACACCGGCGCTGCATGCATGGCACCGCCCAAGTTACTTTGGCTCTGCGGCCATCTGTTCCGCCGGATAGAGCTGCAGCATCATGCGCGCAGCTTCCGCATTCTTCTTGTGCAACCGTTCGTGATAGTCAAAAGAAAAAGCCCTGATTTCTCAGGGCTTTTTCTTTTCTTACTTGGAGGCGCGAGCCGGAGTCGAACCGGCCTAAACGGCTTTGCAGGCCGCTGCATAACCGCTTTGCTATCGCGCCAAAAGCGGACTGTCCGGATGCCGTGAGGCAAGAGACAGATTTTTTATTCGAGGACCGGAGGTCCATCAAATAAAAAGGGAAGCGTGGCTTCCCCATTACTTGGAGCGGGAGACGAGTCTCGAACTCGCGACCTCAACCTTGGCAAGGTTGCGCTCTACCAACTGAGCTACTCCCGCATTGTCCTGCATCTGCAGCGCTTCGCCGTACCACACGCTGCCAGAAAAATCTGGAGCGGGAGACGAGTCTCGAACTCGCGACCTCAACCTTGGCAAGGTTGCGCTCTACCAACTGAGCTACTCCCGCATGTGTCCTGCATCTGCAGCGCTTTGCCGTACTACACGCTGCCAGAAAAAATCTGGAGCGGGAGACGAGTCTCGAACTCGCGACCTCAACCTTGGCAAGGTTGCGCTCTACCAACTGAGCTACTCCCGCATGTTGCTGCGCTACTGCTTCCCCGTCACACACTTACTTCGTCGTGCAGCGGAGAAGCGAGATTATGTCGAAGGCACATTCGTGTGTCAAGGGCTTTTCCAGCCCTTTTTCCAAAAAACCTGCTCGACCGAACGCGTGACACGCATCACGCGCCGCCGCGCTCGCGAATTTGCGGCCACGCGAGCTTCATGTAGTACAGCATCGACCAGATCGTCAGCACCGCCGCGAGATACATCAGCCACTCGCCCCACACGCGCGTATCGATCGTGGCGATGCCGAGCGGCAGCGGCCCGTAGAACAGCAGCATCGGAATCGCGACCATCTGGCATGCGGTCTTGAACTTGCCGAGCTGATTCACCGCCACGCTCTTCGACGCGCCGATCTGAGCCATCCATTCGCGCAGCGCCGAAATCGCGATCTCGCGGCCGACGATCACGAGCGCGATCGCCGCATCGACGCGCGAAATCTGCACGAGGATCAGCAGCGCCGCCGTCACCATCAGCTTGTCCGCCACCGGATCGAGAAAGGCGCCGAACGACGACGTCTGGTTCCACTTGCGGGCTAGAAACCCGTCGAACCAGTCGGTCAGCGCGGCGAGAATGAAGATCGCCGCCGCCGCGAGATTGCGGTGCGCGCCGCCCATCACCGTGTCCGGCAGATAGAACACGCCGACGACGAGCGGAATCAGCACGATCCGTACCCACGTCAGGAAAATCGGGAAATTGAACGGCATGGCATGCGGGACAGTAAAGGATTCGCAATTGTGCCGTGTCGACCGGCCTGCCACAAGAACGCTGGCAAGGCAGCCGGCCGCACGGCCGCGTCAGTGAAGCTGCTTGTAGATCTGCTCGGCGAGCGCATGCGAGATGCCCTCGACGCTCGCGAGTTCCTCGACGCTCGCGGCAACGACACCGCGCAACCCGCCGAACCGCGCGAGCAGCCGCTGCCGGCGCTTCGCGCCCACGCCCTCGAGCTCCTCGAGCCGTGACGTCTGGCGCGCCTTCGCCCGCTTCGCGCGCATGCCGGTGATCGCGAAGCGGTGCGCCTCGTCGCGAATCTGTGCGACGAGCATCAGGGCGGCGCTCTCCTTGCCGAGCTCGAGCGGCGTGCGGCCGTCCGCGAACACGAGCGTCTCGAGGCCGACCTTGCGCCCCTCGCCCTTCGCGACGCCGACCAGCATCGACGTATCGAGGCCGAGCTCGGTGAACACCTGGCGCGCGATTTCGACCTGACCCTTGCCGCCGTCGATCAGCACGATGTTCGGCAGCAGGCTCGACGCCTCGGCCTGGCGCGTCGACTCGCCGTCGATGCCGGCCGCTTCGTCGACAGCCGCCGCCTGGGCCGCCTGCTCGACCATCTTCTCGTAGCGGCGCGTGAGCACCTGCCGCATCGCCGCGTAGTCGTCGCCCGGCGTAATCCCGGTGATGTTGTAGCGGCGGTACTCGCCCGACTGCATCTTGTGATGGTGGTAGACGACGCACGACGCCTGCGTCGCCTCGCCCATCGTATGACTGATGTCGAAGCATTCGATCCGCAGCGTCGCGAGATCGTCGCATTCGTAGCTGAGCGTCTCCGCGAGCGCACGCGTGCGCGCCTGCTGCGAGCCCTGCTCGGACAGCAGCCGCATGAGCGCGATCTGCGCATTCTGCTCGGCCATCGACAGCCACGCGCGCCGCTGCCCCTGCGGCTGCCGCACCAGCGACACCTTGTGGCCGGCCTGCTCGGACAGCAATTCGAGCAGGTCGCGGCTCGCGGGCGCATGGCTCACGACCAGCACGGGCGGCACGCGATTGCCGAGATAGTGCTGAGCGATGAACGCGTCGAGCACCTCGGCCTCGACCGACGCCGCCGCGTCGCCGCGCGTGCGACCGGTTTCTTCGGCGGGCAGGTCGGGTAATGCTTCGGCCGGTGCAGCGGCCACCTCCGCCAGTTCGGACTCGTCGCCGAGACCGCCTTCGGCGAGCGTCAGCGCGCTTTCGACGTGCGTCGGGAAATACGCCTTGTCGCCGAGATGCCGGCCGCCGCGCACCATCGCAAGGTTCACGCACACGCGCCCGCCCTGCGCGACCACCGCCAGGATGTCGACGTCGCTGTCGCTGCCGACCTCGATCGCCTGCTGGTGCAGCACCGTCGCGAGCGAGCTCATCTGGTTGCGCACGGCCGCCGCCTGCTCGAATTTCAGCTCGGACGCGAACGCGTGCATCTTCTGCTCGAGCTCCTTCATCACTTCGGACTGCCGGCCAAGCAGGAAACGCGCGGCGTTCGACACGTCGATCGCGTAATCCTCGTCGGAGATCGCGCCGACGCACGGCGCCGTGCAGCGCCCGATCTGATGCAGCAGGCACGGCCGCGTGCGGTTGTTGAAGACCGAATCCTCGCAAGTGCGCAACTGGAACACGCGCTGCAGGATCTGGATGCTCTCGCGCACGGCCCAGGCGCTCGGGAACGGCCCGAAATACTGGTTCTGCTTGTCGACCGAGCCGCGGTAATAGGCCATGCGCGGAAAGCGGTGCGCGGTGAGCTTCAGGTACGGATACGACTTGTCGTCGCGAAACAGGATGTTGTAGCGCGGCGCGAGCGCCTTGATCAGGTTGTTCTCGAGCAGCAGCGCTTCGGCCTCCGAACGCGTGACGGTCGTCTCGATGCGCGCGATGCGCGTGACCATCATCGCGATGCGCGGCGACAGCTGCGTCTTCGTGAAATAGCTCGATACGCGCTTCTTCAGGTCGCGCGCCTTGCCGACATAGAGCACGGCGCCCGTCGTGTCGTAATAGCGATAGACGCCCGGCATGTGCGGCAACTGCGCAAGGATCTTCTTCGGTTCGAACGGGGTATCGGGAGCTTCAGGGGATGTCATGCGTGATCCGGGCGCCTTGTAACGCGGAACGGGTCTATTAGAATCGCCAGTTTAGAGCATTCACCGGCCCGCTTCGATGCCACGCACCACCGCTGCCCCCCTGCCCGCCGCGCCGGGCGAACCGATCGCCTGCGACCTCTTCTGTACCGTGATCGACAATTTCGGCGACATCGGCGTCTGCTGGCGCCTCGCGCGCCAGCTCGCGCACGAGCACGGCTGGCAGGTTCGCCTGTTCATCGACGACCTGCGCACGTTCTCGCGCCTGCTGCCCGGGGTCGATCCCGACGCGGGTCGGCAGACGGTCGACACGATCGTGGTCGAGCACTGGCATGCGGAAGTCGGCGACGCGCTGGAGATCGCCGATGTCGTGATCGAAGCGTTCGCGTGCGAGTTGCCCGGCGCGTATCTCGCGGCGATGGCGCGCCGCACGCGCCGCCCGGTGTGGATCAACCTCGAATACCTGAGCGCCGAGGACTGGGTCGCCGACTTCCATCTGCGCCCGTCGCCGCATCCGCGCTACCCGCTGCTGAAGACGTTCTTCTTCCCCGGCCTGTCGGCCGGCACCGGCGGCGTCCTGAAGGAGCACGACCTCGATTCGCGCCGCACGGCCTTTGAAGCCGACGCGGCAGCGCGCGACGCATGGTGGCGGCGCGCGACCGGCGGCGCGCCGCCGGCCGCCGGCACGACGGTCGTCAGCCTGTTCGCGTACGAGAATCCGGCCGTCGACGCGCTGCTCGCGCAGTGGCGCGACGGCCCGTCGCCGGTCGTCGCGCTCGTGCCGGCCGGCCGCGTGTCGCCTGCCGTCGCGCGTTTTTTCGGGGTCGAGTCGTTCGACGCGGGCACGCATGCGCACAGCGGCAACCTGACGGCTCACGGGCTCGCGTTCGTCCCCCAGGCTGACTACGATCCATTGCTGTGGGTGGCCGACATCAATTTCGTGCGCGGCGAGGATTCGTTCGTCCGCGCGCAGTGGGCACGCAAGCCGTTCGTGTGGCACATCTATCCGCAGGCCGACGACGTGCACCTGCCGAAGCTCGACGCCGCGCTCGCGCACCTGTCGGCCGGCCTCGCCGACGCGCCGCGCGCGGCGCTCGAGCGGTTCTGGCATGCCTGGAACGGCGCCGGCACGCCCGACTGGGCGGATTTCTGGCAGCACCGCGCCGCACTGGACGCCAACGCGGCCCGCTGGGCCGATGCGCTCGCGGCCGTCGGCGATCTCACGGGAAAGCTGGCGGAATACGCAAAATCTCAGTTAAAATAAGCGGTTATCCGACGGCCGACCGCGCAAGCGCTTGCTTTTGGCGCCCACCGGAACGCGTCTGCTTGGCGCCTCACCCGTTGTGCAACGCTCAGGCACCTATTTATTTGATTTGATCAGGACAGTTTTTTATGAAAACCGCACAGGAACTCCGCGTAGGCAACGTCGTGCAGATCGGCAGCGACGCATGGGTCATCGCCAAGGCTGAATACAACAAGTCGGGCCGTAACTCCGCCGTCGTCAAGATGAAGATGAAGAACCTGCTGACGAATGCAGGCCAGGAAGCGGTCTACAAGGCTGACGACAAGTTCGACGTCGTCGTACTCGACCGCAAGGAAGTGACGTACTCGTACTTCGCCGACCCGATGTACGTGTTCATGGACGCCGACTACAACCAGTTCGAAGTCGAAGCCGAAATGATGGGCGAAGCGCTGAACTACCTCGAAGACGGCATGGCTTGCGAAGTCGTGTTCTACAACGAGAAGGCGATCTCGGTCGAACTGCCGACGGTCCTCGTTCGCGAGATCACCTACACGGAACCGGCAGTCAAGGGCGACACGTCGTCGGGCAAGGTGCTGAAGAACGCCAAGCTCGCAACGGGCTTCGAACTGCAAGTGCCGCTGTTCTGCAACACCGGCGACAAGATCGAAATCGATACGCGCACGAACGAATACCGCAGCCGCGCGTAATCGCCGGCGATGCCCGCATCGAACAAAGCGCCCTTCGGGGCGCTTTTTGTTTGTCCGGCGCCAACAAGCGAGCGCGGGCCAGGCTCATGTAAAGCACAAAAGCCACCGGTAAAGATATTCAATTTGTATCATCGGTAACTGTTTTATAGCGCCGGAGAAATAATGCTCGTTACGCGTTCAGCGGGGCATAAAATCAGTCTTTAATCTGACATGCGGCTGCGGCCCCGATGACCGACAGCCCGCCTCTCTTGACTCGACTCGCGTCCACCATGCCACACGCCCTGATTGTCGAAGACGATCCCAACAGTCTGTCCGGCCTCACCGCGCTGCTCGCCGCGGACGGCTTCTCGGTCGACACGGCCACGTCGCTCGCCGAAGCGCGCACGGCGCTCGGCCGTTCGATTCCCGATGTCGTGCTCGTCGACCTGAACCTGCCGGACGGCAGCGGGTTCGACCTGCTCCAGCACCTGCCGCAGCAACAGCCGAACGGCTCGCTGCCCGTCATCGTGCTGACGGGCAATGCGACGGTCGAGAGCGCCATCGAGGGCCTGCGTCACGGCATCTGGGACTACCTGCTGAAGCCGATCAACATTCCGCGCCTGCGCAGTCTGCTCGCGCGGATTCCCCGCCCCTACGAACTGATCGACGAAGTGCAGTCGTTGCGCGCATCGCTACGCCATCTCGGCCGCTTCGGCGCGCTGGTCGGCCGCAGCGACGCGATGCAGCACGTGTACGACATGATCGAGCACAACGCGCGCACCGAAACGGCCGTCCTGTTCTCCGGCGAAGCCGGTACCGGCAAGAAGCTGGCCGCGCGCACGCTGCACGACCTGAGCCGGCGCCGCAAGGGGCCGTTCGTGTCGTTCGACTGCAGGACGATCGCGCAGGCCGGTCGGCACGGCGCATCGCTCGACAGCGTACTGTTCGGCCATGAGCGCGGCGCGTTCGACGGCGCCGAGCGCCGCGAATCGGGCCTGTTCGAGCAGGCCGGCGGCGGCACGCTGTTCCTCGACGAAATCACCGCGCTGCCGCTCGTGCTGCAGGAAGCGCTGCTGCATGCACTCGATTCGCAGAACTTCATGCGGATCGGCGGCACGAGTTCGATCACGAGCGATTTCCGGCTGATCGCGACCACGCGCCGCCCGGCACGCGAAGCGGTCGCGAACGGTACGCTGCGCGAGGATCTGTGGTTGCGCCTCGACGCGGCGTCGATCACGATGCCGCCGCTGCGCGAGCGCGACGGCGATGCACTCGCGATCGGCGACGCGCTGATCGACGAGTTGAACCGCGAAGCGCGCGCAACCGGCCGCAGCACGACCGACAAGCGCGCGGCACCGGGCTTCGTGCGCGAATGCCTGTCCTACGAATGGCCGGGCAACGTGCGCGAACTGCAGGAACGCGTGCGCTTCGCGTACGACGCATCGGGCGATTTCATCGAGACGCTGCGCGCGGGCGAGCCGAGTTTCTCGGCCGGCGCCGCGCTGAACGGCAGCAGCGTGCAGATCAAGGTCGGCACGCCGTTGTCTGACGTCGAGGATCTGCTGATCCGCGCGACCCTCGATGCGGTCGGCGGTACGCGCCACCGCGCGGCTACGCTGCTCGGCATCAGCCCGAAGACGCTGTACAACAAGCTGCAGCGGATGAAGGTGAACTGAGCGGGCGCGTCGATGCTTGCAGGCACTGGCGGAATCAGACCGTTAGTTGCACCAAGAGAATCACCGTCCCGGCCCGCTTGACTCGTGACGCTACCCGGTTCGCACCTGCAGTAACCCATGAAAAAGCCGCGCAACTGCGCGGCTTTTTGTTTCGGCGACCGGGGAATGGCACACGTCGCGCCATCCCCTCCCCGTTCATGCCAGTGCGCTGCTCAACAGCGCCTGCGCCTGCAGGTATTCGGGCTGCGCGATCAGCTTGTCCCACTTGGGTGCCTTGCCGCGCGCGCGCATCCGCTTGAGGCGTCGCACCGACTCGTCCGTTGCCCGCGCTTTCAACCCGTTCAGCACGACCTCGGCCGCGTCCGGCTGGTTGCAGACGAGCACCATGTCGCAACCGGCAGCGAGCGCGGCGTCGGCCGCCTGCGTGAGCGTGCCGCCTTCGCGCGCGGCTTCCATCGACAGGTCGTCGCTGAAGATCGCGCCGGTGAAGCCGAGCCGCCCGCGCAGGATGTCCTGCAGCCACACGCGCGAGAAACCGGCCGGCCGCTTGTCGACCTGCGTGTAGATCACGTGCGCGGGAATCACCGCGGACAGCGACAAGCCGAGCCAGTCGTAAGGCGCGACGTCCTGCTTGAGGATCGCATCGAGCGTGCGGTCGTCGGTCGGCAGCGCCACGTGCGAGTCGGCCTCCGCGAAACCGTGCCCCGGGAAATGCTTGCCGCAGTTCGCCATCCCGGCGAGCGACAGCCCGTGGTTCAGGCTCTTCGCGAGCAGCGTGACGACGCGCGCATCGCGATGGAACGCGCGATCGCCGATCACTTTCGAGTGCCCGTAATCGAGGTCAAGCACGGGGGTGAAACTCATGTCGATCCCGCATGCGCGCAATTCCGCGGCCAGGATATAGCCGACGGCCGTCGCGACCTTCGTCGCGAGCAGCACGTCGCGATCCCACAGCTCGCCGAGGCGCCGCATCGCGGGCAGCACGGTGAAGCCGTCGGTGCGGAAACGCTGCACGCGCCCGCCTTCGTGATCGACGGCGATCAGGATGTCTTCGCGCACCGCGCGGATCGAGTCGGTCAGCGCGGTCAGTTGCGCACGGTTCTGGAAGTGCCGCGCGAACAGGATCACGCCGCCGGTATTCGGATGCGCGAGGCGCCGCGCATCGTCGCGCGACAGGGCCGTGCCGACGACGTCGAGCATGACCGGGCCGGGAGTCGTTTTCATCGAATCGGGAATTCCGTCAGGAGGAGGTTCGGGAAACAGGGGCAGGCGCGGCGTCCGTCTCGGCGATCACGAACGACACCGCGTAGTCGCGCTCGTCGCTGACCGTCACGCGTGCCGTGATGCCGCGGGCGGCAAGCCAGTCGGCCAGCTCGCCCGACGCGACCACGTACGGCTCGCCGCTCGGGTGATTGAGGGTCTGCAGCGCACGCCACGTCATCGGCCAGTGCATGCCGAGCCCGATCGCCTTCGAGAACGCTTCCTTCGCGGAAAAGCGCGTCGCGAGGAACGCGATGCCGCGCGCCTCGGAGCGGGCGCGGCGCGCATGGAACACGCGCAGCTCGTCGGGGCCCAGCACCTTCTCGGCAAACCGGCCGCCCGTGCGTTCGAGCACGGCCGCGACGCGGCTCACCTGTGCGATGTCGGTACCGATGCCGTAGATCGCCATGTCAGTACGCGCCGGTGTGGCCCGGCTGAGCCGGGTCAGGCATGACGTGCGATGCGCAGCGGCCTTTCATCTTCAACGCGCGCCGCCATGCAGCGCGGCAACGCGTGCAGCGACCATGATCGCCTTCATTTCGCGCACCGCATTGTCCCAGCCCGCGAAAATCGCGTGCGCGACGATCGCATGGCCGATGTTCAGCTCGACGATGCCGTCGATCGCGGCGATCTGCTGCACGTTCGTGTAGTGCAGCCCGTGACCGGCATTGACCTTCAGGCCAAGCTGCGCACCGGCCTGTACGCCCGCGACGATGCGCTCGTATTCGCGCTGCTGCTCGGCTTCGTCGTGCGCTTCGGCATAACGGCCCGTATGCAGCTCGATCACCGGCGCGCCTGCTTCGTGCGCGGCACGGATCTGCGTCTCGTCCGGGTCGATGAACAGCGACACGCGCACGCCCACGTCGGCAAGCTGCTTGCACGCCGCACGCACGGCCTCGAAGCGGCCGGCGACATCGAGACCGCCTTCGGTCGTCAGTTCCTCGCGCTTCTCGGGCACGAGGCACGCGTCGTGCGGGCGCACTTCGCAGGCGATATCGAGCATCTCGGCCGTCACCGCGCATTCGAGATTCATGCGCGTCTTCAGCAGCGGGCGCAGCTTGCGCACATCCGCATCGACGATGTGGCGACGATCCTCGCGCAGATGCAGCGTGATCGCGTCGGCGCCGGCTTCCTCGGCGGCGAGCGCGGCGCGGATCGGATCGGGATAGGTCGTGCCGCGCGCATTGCGCAGCGTCGCGACGTGGTCGATGTTCACGCCGAGGTCGATGGCGGTGGGCGTTGTCAGGAAGAAGCTCATAGGTTTTGCAGGTCGATCAGGATCTGACGCGTGGCAAGCGGCGTACCGCCGAGATAGGTGTTCAGCAGGAAGCGCATCAGCGTCTTGCTTTGCGCAACCGTCTGGGCTCGATGGTAATCGTCCTGCTCCATGTCGAGCAACGTCTGCCCGGAAATGACCGGCCAGTGCGACGGTACTTCGTCGTCCGCGTTGCGCACGCCACGCTCGGGATCGAACACGTAGCGGCGGTCAGGCTCGACCGCGCGGCGCGCGACCGTGCGGTTCAGCGCCATCGCGTAGCCGGTCTCGCGCAACAGCACGCGCTCGAACGAGCGCAGTACCTGCACCGCGGGCTCGCCGTGGGCGAGGCGCGTGAGGGTCAGCACGTAGTGATTGAAAAGCGGCGGCTGGGGATCCTCGCGCGCGCAGAATTTCACGAGCAACTCGTTCGCGTAGAAGCCGCACAGCAGCCCGTCGCCGCCGAGCGGCAGCATCCCGCCTACCCACTCGGCGCCCGTCAGCGTGCGCACCTCGGATTTGCCCGACCACGACAGCAGCAGCGGCTGGAAAGTCTGCAGTACGCCGCGCAGCGCGGAGTGCGGGCGCTTCGCGCCCTTCGCGACGAGCGCGAGCCGGCCGTGATCGCGCGTCAGCACGTCGACGATCAGGCTCGTTTCACGATACGGGTAACTGTGCAGCACGAACGCCGGCTGCTCGGCGACGCGGAAATCGGACGTGCGAGACGTCGCGCGCCGCGCCTTGCGCGGCGGTTCGGGCGGTGCCGGCAGCGGCGCGTCGTTCGCGCCGGCCGTCACCGCGTCTTCGGTCGACGTCAGCGCGTCATTCGTACCCATAGGCGCGCAGCCCCGCCTCGTTGTCGGCCCAGCCGCTCTTCACCTTCACGAAGGTCTCGAGATACACGGGGCCGTCGAACAGCTTCTCCATGTCCATCCGCGCCTCGGTGCTGATCTGCTTGAGCTTCTCGCCCTTCTTGCCGATCACCATCGCCTTGTGCGAATCGCGCTCGACGAGGATCGTCGCGAAGATGCGCTTCAGGCGCCCTTCCTCCTCGAACTTGTCGATCAGCACGGTGCTCGTGTACGGCAGTTCGTCGCCGGTCCAGCGGAACACCTTCTCGCGCAGGATTTCGGCGGCGAGGAAACGCGAGCTGCGATCGGTCAGCTCGTCCTCGCCGTAGATCGGCTCGCCTTCCGGCAGGTACGGCTTGATCGTGTCCAGCAGGCGCTTGATGTCTTCCGGACGCTGCGCCGACAGCGGCACGAGCTCGGTGAATTCGCGCAGCGTGCTCATCTGCTGCATGAACGGGAACAGCGACGCCTTGTCGGTCACGCGGTCGATCTTGTTCGCGATCAGCAGCGTCGGCATGCCCGGCGGGATCAGGTCGAGCACCTTCTGGTCGTCGGGCCCGAAACGGCCGGCCTCGATCACGAACAGGATCACGTCGACCGACGTGAGCGTCGACGTGACCGCGCGGTTCAGCGAACGGTTCAGCGCGGTGCTGTGGCGGGTCTGGAAGCCCGGCGTGTCGACGAACACGAATTGCGCGTCGTCGAACGTATTGATGCCGGTGATGCGGTGGCGGGTCGTCTGCGCCTTGCGCGACGTGATGCTGATCTTCTGGCCGACGAGTGCGTTCATCAACGTCGACTTGCCGACGTTCGGGCGGCCCACGATCGCGATCATGCCGCAACGGAAACCGGTAGGAGCGGGAGTGTTCATATCGTTTGGGAGACAGGTTCGGAAACGGCCGCGCGGCGCGCGGCACGATCGATGGGCAATTCAGTGGTCGGCATCGGCCACGCGCGCCTGCGCGGCAGCGAGGCTCACGCCGCCCGGCGGCGTCTCGGAATCCGGTGCCGCCGTGTCGCGCGTGCGCGCAGCCGTGCGCGAAGCGGAGTCGGTACCGGCGGAAGTCTTGTCGGCAGACGCGGGGGCCGGATCGGCGGCCTGCGCAGCCGGCTTGTCGGCTGCGCGTGCGGCGGGCACGGCTTCAGCGGGCTTCTCCGCGGACTTGTCGGGTCGCTCGGCCGGCTTTTCAGCTGGCTTCTCGGCAGCCTTGTCGACCGCCGGCTTCGCCGCCCGTTCGCCCTTCTCGGCAACTGCGTCGACATGCGCCGCGCGAATCGCGGCCATCGGCGCCGCGGCCGGCTCATTACCGGTCGCCGCGGTTGCCGCGGGCGCTGCACCAGCCGCCCTCGCCTCGCGCGCCGCCGCGCGTTCCTTGCGCTCCGGCGAGCGCAGGTCGAGTGCTTCCTGCACGCCCTTCACGCCCGGTACGATTTCGGGTTCGACATGCTTCGACCCGCGTGCGTTTTTCGAGCGCTTCGGCTTGGTGGCCAGCATCGGCGCGGCCGCCATCACCTCGTCGAGCGCCTTCTTCGCGGCGGCCTGCTCGGCCGCGCGCCGGCTCGCCCCGGAGCCCGACACCTTCACGTCGAGCTTCGGCACCGTACATTCGACTTCGAATTGCTGATTGTGCGCCGCACCATGCGTGGCGACCACCGTGTAGGTCGGCAGCGCGATCTTGTGCCCCTGCAGGTATTCCTGCAGCAGCGTCTTCGCGTCCTTGCCGAGCGTGCGCGGATCGATGTGGTCGAGAATCGGGATATAGAGGCGCTTGATGACCCCTTGGGCGGCTTCGAAGCCGCCATCGAGGAACACCGCCCCGATGATGGCTTCGAACGCGTCCGCGAGGATCGACGGGCGGCGAAACCCGCCGCTGCGCAACTCCCCCTCGCCGAGCCGCAGCCCGTCCGAGATATTCAGGGCCTGAGCAATTTCGTACAGCGACTGCTGTTTGACGAGGTTGGCGCGTACGCGCGACAGATCGCCTTCGTCCAGCTTGCTGAAACGCTGGAACAAAAGGGCAGCCACCGCGCAATTCAGAACGGAATCGCCGAGAAACTCGAGCCGTTCGTTGTGCGTGGCACTGTGACTACGATGGGTCAAAGCCTGGCGCAACAATTCCGCATTGCGAAATTCGTAGCGCAGCCGGCTTTCCAACTGGGATAAGGGCATGTGCAGGAGTATAACGCGGGCGCCGGTCGGGCCGAAACGGCACGGCCGGACGCGAAAAGGCGTGACGAGGCGGTGTTACCGCCGGTTCTTAAAGTAGTTCGGCAATACGCGACGCGGCCCGTGCGTCGCGTATTGCGAGTGACCCGGATGCGATCAGTTGAAGGAACCGATGCGCTTGAGGTCGCTGAAGTTCATCCAGATGAAGAACGCGCGGCCGACAATGTTCTGGTCCGGCACGAAACCCCAGTAGCGGCTGTCCGCACTGTTGTCGCGGTTGTCGCCCATCATGAAGTAGTGACCGGGCGGCACCTTGCAGATCACGCCGCGGCTGTTGTACGTGCAGTTGTCGCGAAACGGATAGTCGTATGCGCCCATCACGAACGGCGGCACGGCCGGGTTGTTGAGGATCGCGTTCTTCTTGTTGCCGATCGTTTCCTCGAACTGCTTCGCGTAATTCTGGCGCTCGTCGTCGAAGAAATCGGGCAGCGGCGTTTCGGGCACCGGCTGGCCGTTGATCGTGAGCTGCTTGTCCTGGTATGCGACGGTGTCGCCCGGCAGGCCGATCACGCGCTTGATGTAGTCGACCGACTCGTCCTTCGGATAGCGGAACACGACGACGTCGCCGCGCGACAGCGGGCTGCCCTGCGTGATCTTCGTGTTCGTCACCGGCAGGCGCAGCCCGTATTCGAACTTGTTGACGAGGATGAAGTCGCCGACGAGCAGCGTCGGCACCATCGAGCCCGACGGAATCTTGAACGGCTCGACGACGAACGAACGCACGACGAACACCGCCAGGATCACCGGGAAGAAGCTCGCGGTGTACTCGAGCCACCACGGCTGACGCAGCTTTTCGTCGCGCAGCTTCGAACGCGTCTGCACCGCGTTTTCATCCGCGAAACGCTTGTCGATGCGCGACTGCTGGCGATCGAACTCCTCGATCGCCGAGTCGGCCGCCTTGCGTCGCTGCGGCAGGAACACCAGTTTGTCCAGCACCCACGCTACGCCCGTCAAGATGACGAGCACAAAAAGAATCAGCGCAAAATTCATAAAAGGAACAGTCCTGTTATTTGTCTTCGACGCGCAAGATCGCAAGGAACGCTTCCTGCGGGATCTCGACCGAACCCACCTGCTTCATCCGTTTCTTGCCTTCCTTCTGCTTTTCGAGCAGCTTCTTCTTTCGCGTGATGTCGCCGCCGTAGCACTTCGCAAGCACGTTCTTGCGCAGCGCCTTGATGTTCTCGCGTGCAACGATGTGCGCGCCGATCGCGGCCTGGATCGCCACGTCGTACATCTGGCGCGGGATGATCTCGCGCATCTTCGCGGCCACTTCGCGGCCGCGGTATTGCGACTGCGAGCGGTGCACGATGATCGACAGCGCATCGACCTTATCGCCGTTGATCAGCATGTCGACCTTCACGACGTCCGACGAACGGTATTCCTTGAACTCGTAGTCCATCGACGCGTAGCCGCGCGACACCGACTTCAGGCGATCGAAGAAATCGAGCACGATCTCGGCCATCGGGATCTCGTACGTGAGCTGCACCTGGCGGCCGTGATACTGCATGTTGATCTGCGAGCCGCGCTTCTGCTCGCACAGCGTGATCACCGAGCCCACGTAGTCCTGCGGCATGTACAGGTTCACGGTGACAATCGGCTCGCGCACTTCGGCGATGCGGCCGGGCTCCGGCATCTTCGCCGGGTTCTCGACCATGATCGTCGAGCCGTCGCTCTGCACGACCTCGTAGACGACCGTCGGTGCGGTCGTGATGAGATCCATGTCGAACTCGCGCTCGAGCCGCTCCTGCACGATTTCCATGTGCAGCAGCCCGAGGAAGCCGCAGCGGAAACCGAAACCGAGCGCCTGCGACACTTCCGGCTCGTACTGCAGCGACGCGTCGTTCAGCTTCAGCTTCTCGAGCGATTCGCGCAGCGCGTCGTACTGGTTCGCCTCGACCGGATACAGCCCCGCGAACACCTGCGGCTTCACTTCCTTGAAGCCCGGCAGCGGCTCGGCAGCAGCCTTGGTCGCATGCGTGACGGTATCGCCGACCTTCGCGGCCGTCAGTTCCTTGATACCGGCGATGATGAAGCCGACCTGCCCCGCCGACAGCGATTCGAGATTGCGCGATTTCGGCGTGAACACGCCGACGTGCTCGACCGGATACTGCGCGCCGGTCGCCATCATCTTGATCTTGTCCTTCGGACGCAGCGTGCCGTTGACGATGCGCACCAGCATCACGACGCCGACGTAGTTGTCGAACCACGAGTCGATGATCAGCGCCTGCAGCGGCGCGGCCGGATCGCCCTTCGGCGGCGGCACCTTCGCGATCAGCGCTTCGAGCACGTCCTCGACGCCGAGGCCCGTCTTCGCGCTGCAGCGCGTCGCGTCGGTCGCGTCGATGCCGATCACGTCCTCGATCTCCTCGATCGCGTTCTCGGGGTTCGCGGCCGGCAGGTCGATTTTGTTCAACACGGGAACGACCTCGACGCCGAGCTCGATCGCCGTATAGCAGTTCGCGACCGTCTGCGCCTCGACGCCCTGGCTCGCATCGACGACCAGCAGCGCGCCTTCGCACGCGGACAGCGAACGGCTGACTTCGTACGAGAAGTCGACGTGCCCCGGCGTGTCGATCAGGTTCAGGTTGTAGACCTTGCCGTCGCGCGCGCGATAGGACAGCGCGGCTGTCTGCGCCTTGATCGTGATGCCGCGCTCGCGCTCGATATCCATCGAGTCGAGCACCTGCGCTTCCATTTCACGGTCGGCGAGGCCGCCGCATACCTGGATGATGCGATCCGCGAGCGTCGACTTGCCATGGTCGATGTGCGCGATGATCGAGAAATTGCGAATATGATCCATTCAGTGCCGATCAAGCGAAAAAGGCGCGCTCGACGACCGCTGAGCACGCCTTGTGTAAGTCGGTGAAAAAACGGCTTATTTTAGCCGAAAAGGCCTTCGCCGGGCGGTATTTCCAACGCCGGCCCGCGCGGCACCCTGCCGGGGCCGCCCGCCGGGCAAAGCCCGGTGCCAGGCGCCGCCGCAAGGCGGCAGCCCGGCTTCAGCGCCGGGCCGCGAGCGCGTCGTGCACCTTCGCGGCGTCGAACCGGTGGCGGCACACTTCCGCACCGTCCAGCAGCAGCACGGGCACGTCCTCGTCGTAGCGGGCGACGAGTGCCGCATCGGTATCGATGTCGATGTAATCGACCGCAACACCGAATTCGGCCGCCACCGGCGCCAGGGCGTCGCGCATGTCGTCGCACAGGTGGCACCAGCCGCGGCCGTAGAGCGTGAACATCGGCGCGTTATTTCTGGCGCGGCCGCACGGGCACGAACTGCGTGTTGTCGCCGCGCCGCACGAGTACCGCGACCGCCTTCTGCGGATCGAGCTGCGCGGTCACTTCGGCGAACTGCTTCGCGTTCGTGATGTCGGTGTCGCCGACACGCAGCACGATGTCGCCGCGCTGCAAGCCCGCACGGGCGGCCGGGCCGTCGACGCCGTCGATCTGCACGCCGTTCTTCAGCTTCAGCGTCTTCATCTGCTCCGCCGTCAGGTCGCTGACCGTCAGACCGAGCGAGTTGGCCTGGCGCGGCTTCTGCGGCGCGTTCTTGCGCTGCTCGGCCTTCGCCGTCGATTCGGCCGGGGTTTCCGCGATCGTGATCGGCAGATCACGTGCCTGACCCTTGCGCCACACGCTGACCGTCGCCTTCGTGCCCGGCTTCGTGTCGCCGACCATGCGCGGCAGATCCGACGCCGTGTCGACCGAACGGCCATTGAACTTCAGGATGATGTCGCCCGGCTGGATGCCCGCCTTGTCGGCCGGACCGCCCGGCTCGACGCTGCTGACGAGCGCGCCCTCCGCCTTCGGCAGCCCGATCGAGTCGGCCACGTCCTTCGTCACTTCGCCGATCGCCACCGCGATCCGGCCGCGCGTGACCTTGCCCGTCGCCTTCAGCTGGTCGGCCACGCGCATCGCCTCGTCGATCGGAATCGCGAACGAGATGCCCATGAAGCCGCCGGTACGGCTGTATATCTGCGAGTTGATGCCGATCACCTCGCCCTGCATGTTGATCAGCGGGCCGCCCGAGTTACCGGGGTTCACGGCGACGTCGGTCTGGATGAACGGCAGGTAGTCGCCCGTGTTGCGGCTCTTCGAGCTGACGATGCCGGCCGTCACCGTGTTGTCGAGGCCGAACGGCGAACCGATCGCGACGACCCACTCGCCGACACGCACCTTGTTCGAATCGCCGATCGCGACGACCGGCAGGTTCGACGCCTGGATCTTGACGACCGCGACGTCCGTGCGATCGTCGACGCCGATCAGCTTCGCCTTGAATTCGCGCTTGTCGGTCAGCGTCACGTAGATGGTGTCCGCATCGTCGACGACGTGCGCATTGGTCATCACGTAACCGTCGGCCGACACGATGAAACCCGAACCGACGCCACGATTCTGTTCGGTGTCGGGCGGATTGTCCGGCGCCGGCGCGTTCTTCGGGTTGCCGCCGCCATTGCCGCCACCGTTGCCGGGCGCCTGCGGCAGCGGAATGCCGAAGAAGCGCCGGAAGAATTCCGACATGTCGCCGTTGTCGAAGCCCGGCGGGAGCATCCCGCGCGGGCCGCTGCTCGTCGGCACGTTGGCGGTGGTCCGGATGTTCACGACGGCCGGCCCGACCTTTTCGACCAGATCGGCGAAGTCGGGCAGGCTGGCAGCGGGAGCCGTCACCGCGACCGCGGTATGTGGCACGAGCGGCAGGCAGGCAGACAGCGCCGCCGCCGCGAGCCATTTGCGCAGCGTGAGTTTCATCATGTCGGAAGCCGTAGCGTTACTTGGAAGCCTTGTATTCTATGGCAGACGCGAACTGCTGCAACGTAGCCGGCGGCACTTCGCCGAGCACGGTGATCCAGTAGTCGCCGCGGCGCTTCACGAGAACGTTCGTTGCACCGGTGCTGCCCGCGCCTTCCTTGCGCGTATTCTTTTCGGCCGGCTCGATGAAAACCGAAATCGTCGCGAGACCGTCGGTGAAGACGGCTTGATCGACCGGAATCGGCGGCTCACCCGCATCGCGCGCGGCCATTGGCCGGCGCACTTCGCGAATCTTCTGGAAACCGGCGACACTCGGTGCGAGTTGCCAGCCCTGCGCTTCCATGTCGACCGTCGCGACCGGCGGACGTACGACCGTCCAGCCGCTCAGGTTGCGCATGCCGGCCGCGATCGCGGCCTTGTCGCCGCTTGCGCCGCCCGTCTGCAATTGCGAGAACGCGATCTGCTCGAGCACATGATCGTTCGCATCGAGCGTCTGCGAACGCAGCAGCAGCCCCGTGCGCGCATCGGCCCACAGCTTGTACGTGAAGCGGTATGCGTCCTTCGGCACGAGCTCGACGACCTGCGCGTCGATCCCCGCGACACGATCCTTGCCGAGCGACTTCGCGTCGTAGACGGACATCACGTGCTCGCCGCTCGCGCCGAGCAGCGCGGGGAACGAGTCGCGCGTCTGACGGCGCTCGACCACGCACAGCTTGCGCTCGGGTACGAACGTGTACAGCTCGTCGTTGTGGCGCAGCAGCTTGCGCGGCCTGCCGTCGAGCGTCTCGATGCGTTCGAACTCGCCGTCGCGGGACGCGACGTGCGCAATGCGCGACGACTGCACATACCCGCCGCGCTGATAGACGAACGTGCCTTCGTAGCTCTGCTGCTGCGCCGCTTGCTGGACGCGGTCGAGCCAGTCCGCGGCACCCTTGCGGGTCGCGACGGGATCGTCCGGTTGCTGGGCGCTGGCAGGAAGGGATTGAACGGACAACAGGGCGGCTGCGCAAAGCAGGAGGGCCGGCAGCCGCTTCCATCCGGAGATGGCTTGATTCAACTGCAATGTCCGCATCGGGTTTATTGGCCTGGCGTGGTGGTCACGGCAGCGCGGATCAGCGGCATCGAACCCGTGACGACGGGCTGCTGCGCGAATTGCTGGTGCGCTTCAAGGTATTGGTCGAGGCTGGCGTCGCGGATGATGTTGACGTCCTGCAGCCCCGGCTGGGCCGATGCCTGCGCAACCGTCACACGCTGCAGGTTGCCGCCTTGCGGCGCACCGGCCGACGCGACCTGGACGGCGCCCGGGGCACCGGCCGTCTGCATTTGCGGGACGACGATCCACGTCAGCGTGGCCGCCGCGGCGGCAACCGCGAACGCGGGCACGACGCGCCGGCGCAGCGACAGCAGCTTGCGCGCGACGGGCGCGGCCGCCGGCGCGAGCAGGTGCGGCTCGCTTTCGAGCGCAGCCGACATGCGCGCGGTGAACGCTACGCTCAGCGCGGGCGACAGCGCCAGTTCGTCCGAGCGCAGCGCATCGCCGATCAGGTGGTAATGGGCCCACGCAGCGCGATCCGCGCGGTTGAGCTCAGCCAGAAACTGCCCGTTGTCCGGGCCATCGAACATTTCGCCGTCGACCAGCGCGGAAAGGCGCTCGCCGCGCGAGCACGCTTGCGACTGCGTATTGACCGACCCCATGATGCTCCCCATCTTGCACACCCCGTCGTGACTTCACGACTCTACGTAACTAGACCCCGACCCGCGTCGCTCCGCCTGTCGCGCTTACCAGCGCTTGCCTTCGGGCGTATCGAGCAGCGGACGCAATTTGGCAGCGATTGCCTCGCGTGCACGGAAGATCCGCGACCGGACCGTCCCGATCGGACAGCCCATCATTTCCGCGATCTCTTCGTAGCTCAGGCCCTCGATCTCGCGCAGCGTAATTGCCTGGCGCAGTTCCTCGGGCAGCAGAGCCATGGCAGCGTTGACCGTCTCGGCAATCTGCTTGCTCATCAACATCGACTCAGGCGTGTTGATATCCCTTAGTTGGTCTGCGTCGGAGAAAGTTTCCGCTTCCTCCGCATCGGCCTCGGTCGAGGTCGGCGCCCGGCGGCCTTGCGTCGCAAGGTAGTTCTTCGCCGTGTTGACGGCAATTCGGTACAACCACGTATAGAACGCCGATTCGCCGCGGAATTGCGGCAGCGCACGATACGCCTTGATGAACGCGTCCTGGGCCACATCCTCGACCTCGGCGGGATCCCGCACGAGGCGCGAGATCAGCCGAATGATCTTGCGGTGGTATTTGGAGACCAGGAGTTCGAACGCCGCCTTGTCGCCCTTCTGTACGCGTTCGACCAGAGCCTGATCGATTTCTTTTTCACTCACCTGACAAATCCGTTAACTAGGGATGCAACGCGGAGCGTCATTGTAACGTTCCCGCGCCGGACGCTGGTTACGGTACGTAACCGCGCCGCCGTCATGCCCGCCCCGCCGCGCCCGCCGTCTTCGCCAGCACGGAAAGCGCACTGAACGATGCGGCGTCGAGCGCATCGGCCGGAATCAGCAGCGGCCGGGCCCGCCGGGCACCCTGTCCGACCGACAGCACCAGCAGCAGGCTGCTCCAGTGCGCATGCCCCGTCACGCGGCCACGGGCCAGCAGGCGCCCGGTGCGGCCAAACGCCGCAATTTCCCCGAACGCGTCGATCCGCAGCTCGGCCGGCAGCCGGCGGGCACAGGCCCGTGCGGCGCATACGGCCAGCAGCGCAGCCGTCACGGCTGACACGCATGCGCCCGCAGCAGCGCCCGCGCGCGGCGCCCAGAACAGGTAGGCCGACGCGGCAGCCGACGCGACGAACGCGGCCAGCACGACATATGACACGGCCGAGGCCCGCAACGCAAAGCGCTGCGGACGCCCGGCCGGCGCATCGAATGGACTCGTCAAGTGACTGCGGCGTCAGACGCGCTTGAACACCAGCGTGCCGTTGGTACCGCCGAAGCCGAAGTTGTTCTTCACGGCCACGTCGATCTTCATGTCACGTGCGGTGTTCGCGCAGTAATCGAGATCGCACTCGGGATCCTGGTTGAAGATGTTGATGGTCGGCGGCGACACGTTGTTGTGCAGCGCGAGCACCGTGAACACCGACTCGAGGCCGCCCGCGCCGCCCAGCAGGTGGCCCGTCATCGACTTCGTCGAGTTCACGACGATCTTGTACGCATGCTCGCCGAAAGCCGCCTTCACCGCATCGGACTCGTTCTTGTCGCCCAGCGGCGTCGACGTGCCATGCGCGTTCAGGTACTGGACCTCGTCCGCGTTCACGCCGGCGTCGCGCAGTGCCGCGACCATGCAGCGGCGCGGGCCGTCCATGTTCGGCGCGGTCATGTGGTACGCATCGCCCGTCATGCCGAAGCCCGAGACTTCCGCGTAGATCTTCGCACCGCGCGCCTTCGCCGCTTCGTATTCCTCGAGCACCATCACGCCCGCACCTTCGCCCAGCACGAAGCCGTCGCGGTCCTTGTCCCACGGTCGGGACGCGGTGGCCGGATCGTCGTTGCGGGTCGACAGCGCGCGCGCTGCCGCGAAACCGCCGATGCCGAGCGGCGACACCGTCGATTCGGCGCCGCCCGCGACCATCACGTCGGCGTCGCCGGCCTGGATCAGGCGCGCCGCGAGGCCGATGCTGTGCAGGCCGGTCGTGCAGGCCGTGACGGCCGCGAGGTTCGGGCCCTTCAGGCCGAACATGATGCTCAGGTGACCCGAGATCATGTTGATGATCGAGCCCGGCACGAAGAACGGCGAAATCCGGCGCGCGCCGCGATCGACGTAGGTCTGGTGCGTATCTTCGATCATCGGCAGGCCGCCGATGCCGGAACCGACCAGCACGCCGATGCGTTCCGCATTGGTTTCGTTCACTTCCAGCCCGCTGTCCTTGATGGCCTGGACGCCGGCGGCGATGCCGTAATGGATGAACGTATCCATGTTCCGGGCTTCCTTCGCCGGGATGTACTCCTCGGCGCTGAACCCCTTCACTTCGCCCGCGAAATGGACGGCGAGGTTCGACGGGTCGAACTTCGTGACGGTGGCAATGCCGGACTTGCCGGCGACGAGATTGGCCCAGCCGTCGGCAACATTATTGCCAACAGGCGAAATCAGCCCCAGGCCTGTAACAACAACACGACGGCGGCTCACGGTAACCTCTTTTCCATTATTGGATGACAAAAACAAAAGCCACAGTGGCCACAGGAACCAGCCCTGCGAGCCCTGTGGCTGTTAGTCCGTCCGGCGCGAGGCCGGCAGGATGGCGCGTCAATCGCGAAGATCGCGGCGACGTGGCGGACAAGCGCGAAAGGCGCCTGTTACGCCTTGACGTTTGCGCGAGCGTAGTCGATCGCTTGCTGAACGGTCGTGATCTTCTCTGCTTCTTCGTCCGGGATTTCCATGCCGAACTCGTCTTCGAGAGCCATCACCAGTTCGACGGTGTCGAGCGAGTCGGCGCCCAGGTCGTTCACGAACGAAGCTTCGTTCTTGATCTCGGCTTCCGCGACGCCCAGTTGTTCAGCGACGATCTTCTTGACACGTTGTTCGATGTTGTCCATTACCCCTCCGAGGGAAAGTTCAGATTTACAAGTGCGCGCATTTTATCAGGTTTGCTGACGCCAAAACGCGCGTTGGCTTGATGGTCGATCAAGCGCCGATCCGCCTGAAAAACGGGATACGGCGCGGATGGTAAACGAAAATCGTTACGACATGTACATGCCGCCGTTCACGTGCAGCGTCGTACCGGTGATGTAACCGGCCTGCGGCGATGCGAGGAACGCGACGGCATGGGCAATGTCTTCCGGGCTGCCGAGGCGGCCGAGCGGAATCTGGGTCTTGAGCGCGGCCTGCTGTTCTTCCGGCAGCGTCTTCGTCATGTCGGTGTCGATGAAGCCCGGCGCCACACAGTTCACGGTGATGCCGCGGCTGCCGATTTCGCGTGCGAGCGCACGGGTCATGCCCGCGACGCCGGCCTTCGCGGCCGCGTAGTTGACCTGACCCGGGTTACCGGCCGAGCCGACCACCGACGTGATGTTGATGATGCGGCCGCCACGCGCCTTCATCATCGGGCGCAGCACCGCGCGCGACAGGCGGAACACCGACTTCAGGTTGGTGTCGATCACCGCGTCCCAGTCCTCGTCCTTCATCCGCATCGCGAGCTGGTCCTGCGTGATGCCCGCGTTGTTGACGAGCACGTTCAGCGCGCCGAATTCCTTCACGGTCGCGTCGATCAGTGCCTCGGCGGCTGCCGCGTCGTTGACGTTCAGCACCGCACCGCGACCCGTGACGCCCGCTTCCGCGAACGCTGCGGTGATCGCTGCGGCGCCCGACTCACTCGTCGCCGTGCCGATCACCGTCGCGCCCAGGCGCGCGAGTTCGAGCGCGATCGAACGGCCGATGCCGCGCGATGCGCCGGTAACGATCGCAACCTGTTTATCGAGAGTCTTGTCCATGAATCGAATATCCGTCTCTTGAGAAAAGGCGCCGCGTCAGGCGGTCACCAGCTTGAGCGCTTCGTCGAGCGACGCCGGATCGAACACCGACGCACCCGTCAGGTTACCGTCGATGCGCTTCGTCAGGCCGGCGAGCACCTTGCCCGGACCGCATTCGATCACGTGCGTGACGCCCGTGCCTGCGATGTACTGCACGCACTCGACCCAGCGCACCGGGCCCGCGGCCTGGCGCACCAGCGCGTCCTTGATCGCGGCCGGATCGCTGACCACGGCGACGTCGATGTTGTTGACGACCGGAATCTGCGGCGCCTTCACGTCGACGTTCGCGAGGTAGTCGCGCAACTGATCCGACGCCGGCTTGAGCAGCGACGAATGGAACGGCGCCGACACCGGCAGCGGCAGCGCGCGCTTCGCGCCCTTCGCCTTCGCGATCTCGCAGGCCTTTTCGACTGCGGCCTTGTTGCCTGCGATAACGACCTGTGCAGGCGCATTGAAGTTCACTGCTTCGACGACGCCCGCTTCCGCGGCTTCCGCGCATACCGCACGCACCGTGTCGTCATCGAGCCCCAGGATCGCAGCCATGCCGCCCTGGCCGACCGGCACGGCCGTCTGCATCGCCTGCGCGCGAAAGCGCACAAGCGGCACGGCATCCTTGAACGCGAGCGCGCCGGCGGCGACGAGCGCCGTGTATTCGCCGAGGCTGTGGCCGGCGACGATCGACGGCGCCGGGCCGCCCGCCTGCTGCCACGCGCGATAGCACGCATAGGCCGCGGTCAGCATCACGGGCTGCGTGTTGGTGGTGAGGTTCAGCTCTTCGGCCGGGCCTTCGGCGATCAGCTTGCCGAGATCCTGATTGAGTGCATCGGACGCTTCCTGGAGCGTCTCGCGCACGACGGCCAGATCGGCGAATGCGTTGAGCATGCCGACCGCCTGCGAGCCCTGCCCCGGAAATACGAATGCAAATTTCATATCGTCCCCAATTGAATCGATTCGGACGGCGCGCACGAATGGCGCGCCGGTGGGATCCGCGCGCAGCAGTCGCGCGCCGCGGATCAGTAGCGGAAGACCGACGCGCCCCAGGTGAAGCCGCCGCCGACGCCTTCGATCAGCACGTGCTGGCCACGCTGGATGCGACCGTCGCGTACCGCGGTGTCGAGCGCCAGCGGGATCGACGCGGCCGACGTGTTGCCGTGCTGGTCGACCGTCACGACCATGCGCTCCTGCGGCAGGCCGAGCTTGCGGCAGGTGCTGGTCATGATGCGGATGTTGGCCTGGTGCGGAATCAGCCAGTCGATCTGCTCGGGCGCGAGATTCGCCTTCGCGAGCGCCTCGATCGCGACCTTCTCGAGCACGTTGACCGCGAGCTTGAACACGGCCTGCCCGTCCATATACAGGAACGCGCTGCCTTCGATCACGCCGCGGTTGACGTTGCCCGGCGTGCAGAGGATATGCGAGTAGCTGCCGTCCGCGTGCAGCGCGCTGCCGAGCACGCCCGGCTCTTCCGACGCGGACAGGATCACCGCGCCCGCGCCGTCGCCGAACAGCACGCAGGTCGTGCGGTCCTTGAAGTCGAGAATGCGCGAGAACGTCTCCGCGCCCACCACGAGCGCGGTGCGGTGCTGGCCGCTGCGGATGAAGCTGTCGGCCGTCGCCATCGCGTACGCGAAGCCCGAACACACGGCCTGCACGTCGAAGGCCGCGCCGCCGTTCTTGATGCCGAGCTTGTTCTGCAGCAGGCACGCGGTGCTCGGGAACACGAAATCGGGGGTCGAAGTCGCGACGATGATCAGGTCGATCGACTGCGGATCGATGCCGGCGGCCTCGATCGCGCGACGCGACGCCTCGAGCGCGAGGTCGCTGGTCGTGACGTCCGGTGCGGCGAAATGGCGCGCATGGATGCCCGTGCGCGCAACGATCCATTCATCGCTCGTCTCGATGCCTTCCTTCGCAAGACGATCGGTCAACTGCTGGTTCGTGACGCGGTCAGGCGGCAGGTAGCTGCCCGTGCCGAGCACGCGGGAATAGAGAGTCGATTGGGCCATTTATGCTTTAGAGGATTGCGCAGCGGAAGGTTCGGCGTGATGGCCTGCGGCGGGGCTTGCATGGCCCGCGCCGCCCGCGTTGTGTTCGCCGTCGCCGAGCGACACCGAATTATCCGCCATCGCACGCGTGAGGCGCTCCAGCACGCCGTTTTTGACGGCATCATACCCGCGTTTGATTGCCCACTCAAACGCGTAGGCATCGGCCGAACCATGGCTCTTGATCACGAGGCTCTTCAGCCCCAGCAGCGCCGCGCCGTTGTACTGGCGGTGATCGACGCGCTTCTTGAAACGCATCAGGACAGGCAGCGCGAGCAGCGCCATCAGCTTCGACATCAGCGAACGGCCGAACTCTTCGCGGATGATGTCCGACAGCATCTGCGCGAGCCCCTCGGACGTCTTCAGCGCGACGTTGCCGACGAAGCCGTCGCACACGATCACGTCGACCGTGCCCTTGTAGATGTCGTTGCCTTCGACGTTGCCACGGAAGTTGAGCGTGCTGGCGCGCAGCAGTTCGCCTGCGCGCTTGATCGTCTCGTTGCCCTTGATCATCTCTTCGCCGATGTTCAAGAGGCCGATCGTCGGACGCTCCTTGCCTTCCAGCGCAGCCACGAGCGCGTGCCCCATTTCCGCGAACTGCAGCAGGTGCTGCGGTTCGCAGTCGACGTTCGCGCCGAGGTCCAGCATCATCGTGTAGCCGGTCGGGTTCGGCAGCGCGAACGCGATCGCGGGCCGCTCGATGCCGGGCAGCGTCTTGAGTACGTAACGGGAAACGGCCATCAGCGCGCCGGTATTGCCGGCGGAGATGCAGGCCTGCGCCGCGCCTTCCTTGACGTGGTTGAGTGCGACGCGCATCGAAGAATCCTTCTTCTTGCGCAGCGCCACTTCGACAGGGTCGTCCATCGCCACGACTTCGGTGGCGGGAACGATGGTCAGCGCGGGATCGTCGAGGACTTTCAGCTTTTTCAGCTGAGCGCGGATCGCGCTTTCGATGCCGACGAGCATCAGGTGCGCATCGGGATGCGCGCGGACGAACTTGACTGCCGCGGGAACGGTCACGGACGGGCCGTGGTCGCCTCCCATGCAATCGATTGTGAGCTTTACGGTCATGGAATGCGACGAATTTCAGGCACAAAAAAGCGGCAGTTGAATGCCGCCTTTTTGTTGAGCCAGGAAAGTGTCAAGCGAACCAGTTGTCACGCGAACGGCAAACGTAGCGCGCAACGCGTGACTTGACGCTTAGTCGTTCTTCGTCTTGACGACTTTCTTGCCGCGGTAGTAGCCGTTCGGGCTGACGTGGTGACGCAGGTGCACTTCACCCGTGCTCGGCTCGACTGCCAGCGGCGCTGCCGTCAGGAAATCGTGCGAACGATGCATGCCGCGCTTCGACGGCGACTTCTTGTTTTGCTGGACTGCCATGACTAACTCCTAAATAATTTTCCGGATTCTAACACAGCCCGATCCGGCGCTTAACTACCCTGGCCCAAAGCCTTTACGCCTTCCCGCGCCACAACTGCTTAGTGTTTCTTGGTGCCGTCACCGCCCTTCTTCAGCGCTTCCAGCGCCGCGAACGGATTCGGCCGTTTGCCTTCGTCCCCGGCTTCGTCGGACTCCTCGTCCGTCTCTTCCGCGGGACCGCTCGCACCCGACACGAGGCTTTCGTGAACTGCCGGGCAAACCTCGTGCTTGGGCACGAGCGGCAACGAAAGCAGCAATTCCTCTTCGATCAAGTCGACGAGATCGAACTGGCGTGAGCCCACGATCACATCGGCTTCATCGTCGTCGAGCGGAAATTCTTCAGCTTCTTCTTCGGTCGCGACGACCCGGTACGTCATGTCGACGTCGAACGTCTGGTCGTACGGGGTCATGCAGCGCTGGCACGTGAGCCACGCATGACCGTGCACCGCGAGGCGCAGATACGGCTGCTGCCCGTCGGCGCCGTCGTCCTGCAACTCCTTCTGGGTGAACCCTTCTGCCTGCCATGTGAAGACCGTGTCGCGATCTGGCGCGTCCGCGGGCACTTCGTTTAACATGCGCGGCAGTTGCGAGAGGTGCACCGCGCCTGCTGCCTGCCGCCCGCTGCGGGCAAACTCGAACAGGTCGACTGCATGCGGATCAAGTGGCGCCGCAGCAGGTTTGCCAGAAGAAGTGTTCATGTGCGCTCCTGCCTACAGGCTGACTTGCGGATCCGGCTTGGCACCGCTCGCGTACGGGTGACCGTACTTTACTTCCGAAGACCCGGCAGGCGCCACCACAACGGAAGCCTGCCGACGAAAAGCGGGAAAGCATACCTGTTTTACCTTTTGCAGTCAATCACTTAAGCTTGCGTCCGCAGCAACGCTGCGCAACACCCGACGACTCACCGATCCCACCGACCATGCCGGATACCGTTTGCCGCCCGCCGCGGCTGATTCTTGCCTCCAGTTCACGCTACCGCCGCGCGCTCCTCGAGCGCCTCGGCATCCCCTTCGACGTCGTGTCGCCCGACCTCGACGAAACCCCGCACGACGGCGAAACGCCGGCCGCGACCGCACTGCGCCTTGCGGGCGCGAAAGCGCGCGCCGTCGCCGCGACGATCGACGCGCCGGACGGCGTGCTCGTGATCGGGTCCGACCAGGTCGCGACCTTCGACGGGCTCCAGATCGGCAAACCCGGCACGCATGAGCGCGCGCTCGCGCAACTCGTGTCGATGCAGGGCCGCGAAGTCGAATTCCACAGCGCGCTCTGCCTGTATGACAGCCGCACGGGCGAAGCGCAGGTCGAGGACGTCGTCACGCGCGTGCGTTTCCGCTCGCTGCCCGAGGCCGAACTCGATGCGTACCTGCGCGCGGAAACGCCGTACGACGTCGCCGGCAGCGCCAAGTCGGAAGGGCTCGGCATCGCGCTGCTCGACGCGATCGACTCGAACGACCCGACGGCACTCGTCGGCCTGCCGCTGATCGCGCTCACGCGGATGCTGCGCGCCGCCGACTATCCGCTGTTTGCAACCATCCGTGGAGACCGCACATGACGGCCGGCACGCTCTATCTCGTTCCGAACACGCTCGGCGAGGGCGACGAATCGATGCTCGCGGCGGTCCTGCCCGCGGCCGTGCAGGCACGCGCCGGCACGCTCGGCTATTACATCGGCGAGAACGCGAAGACGACGCGCGCGTTTCTGAAGAAGATCGGCACGACGCGCCCGATCCAGGAAATCGAGATCAGCGAACTGAACGTCAATACGCCGGCCGGCCAGATCGACCGGCTGCTCGCGCCCGTGCTGGCCGGTGCGGACGCCGGCCTCGTATCCGAAGCCGGCTGCCCGGCCGTCGCCGATCCCGGCGCCTTGCTGGTGCGCCGCGCACACGAGCGCGGCGTGAAGGTCGTGCCGCTCGTCGGGCCGAGCTCGATCCTGCTCGCGCTGATGGCATCGGGCCTGAACGGCCAGAGTTTCGCGTTCAACGGCTACCTGCCGGTCGACGCGGCCGCGCGCGCGAAACGCCTGCGCGAACTCGAGCAGCTGTCACGCAAGGCGCGCCAGACGCAGATCTTCATCGAAACGCCGTACCGGAATCAGGCGATGCTCGACACGCTCGTCGCGACCTGCGCACCGTCGACGCAGATCTGCGTCGCGGCCGACCTGACCCTCGCGACCGAGACGATCGCGAGCCGCACCGTGACGGACTGGAAAAAGGCGCCTGCGCCGAATCTGCACAAGCGCCCTGCGATCTTCCTGCTGCTGGCGAACTGAAGCCGCGACCGGGGCTGCCCGGCAGCCGATCGGCGGGCCATCGCGGCCCGCCCGCTTCCGGTCAGCGCAGGCTGACCGACGCGCCGCCGGCCGTCAGCGCCTTCATCGCGGCGCCGCCGACGGCTGCGCCGAACTTGCGCGCGACACGGTTCGTCAGGCTTTCCTTCACCGTATAGTCGACGAGATCGGGCGCCTTCAGCACGTCGCGCGCGACCGTGTCGGTCGTGCCGAAGCCGTCGGCGAGCCCGAGCTCGACGCTCTTCTCGCCGGTCCAGAACAGGCCCGAGAACATGTCGGGCGTCTCGTGCAGCCGCTTGCCGCGGCCATCCTTCACCGCCTTGATGAACTGCGCGTGCACCTGATCGAGCAACGCCTGCGCATGCGCGTCCATCTTCGGCGTGTCCGGAGAGAACGGGTCGTAGAAGCCCTTGTTTTCGCCCGAGGTATGCAGGCGCCGCTCGACGCCGAGCTTGCCCATCAGGCCGGTAAAGCCGAACCCGTCCATCAGCACGCCGATCGACCCGACGATGCTTGCCTTGTCGACGAAGATCTTGTCGGCCGCGGACGCGATGTAATAGCCGCCCGATGCACACATGTCGGTCACGACGACGTACAGCGGCTTGTCCGGATGCTTCGCGCGCAGCCGCCGGATCTCGTCGTAGACCATCCCGGCCTGCACCGGGCTGCCGCCCGGGCTGTTGATCCGCAGCACGACGCCGGCCGTACCGTCGTCGTCGAACGCGGCGTCGAGCGCCGTGTTGATGTCGTCGGCGTTCGCGTTGACGCCGGCGGCGATCTCGCCGTCGATCGTCACGAGCGCCGTATGCCGCCCGCTCGCCGAGAACTTCGCATCGCTCGAGAAATCGATCAGCGCGAACGCAAGCAGCACGAACACGCCGAGGAACGCGAAGCGGAAGAAGATCTTCCAGCGCCGCGCCGCGCGCTGCTCCTTGACGGCCGCGAGCGCGATCCGCTCGAGCGCCGCACGCTCCCAGTTCGGTTCACGGCTGTCGGGACGGGAGGAGGAATCCGGGGAATTCGGTTGGTCGGCCATGCGGTGTTGTCGTCAGTCGGTCGTGGCGGAAACGGCGGGACGCAGGTCGGCGTCGGGCACCCAGAATACCGCACGCCCGTCGGCCGTGTCGCGCTCGTCGACCTCGACCGGCCGCAGCCGGCCGCCACGGCACGGGCCGCCGACGCACTTGCCTGTGTTCGGCTCGTAGATCGCGCCATGCGTCGCGCACATCAGGTAGAGGCCCGACGATTCGAAGAACTGCCCTTCGGCCCAGTCGAGCTCCATCGGCACATGCGCGCAGCGGTTCAGGTAACCGTATGCGCGCCCCTCGTAGCGCACGAAGAACACGACGGCCTGCTCGCCGCGCAGCGTCGCGTCGACGCGCACGCCGGCACCGCCGTCGGCCAGGGCATCCGATGCGCACACGCGCATCGCGTCCGGCGCCGCGCTCATGCGTGCTCCCGCAACCACGCGGCCAGCGCTTCGACGTCCGGCGCGACGAAGCGCGGCGTGAGCGCAGCCAGCGCATCGGCCGTGTGCGCGCCGTAAGCGACACCAACGCCGGCCGCCCCGGCACTCGCGGCCATCTGCAGGTCGTGCGTCGTGTCGCCGATCATCACGGTGCGAGAAAGATCCTGCCCCAGTTCCCGGGACAGCTCGTGCAGCATCGCCGGATGGGGTTTGGAGAAAGTCTCGTCCGCGCAGCGCGTCGCATCGAACAGGCTCGTCAGCTTCGACTGGTCGAGCACGCGATTCAGCCCGACCCGGCCCTTGCCGGTTGCCACCGCGAGCAGATAACCGGTGTCGCGCAGCTCGGCGAGCAGTTCGCGCACGCCGGCGAACAGCTCGATGCGCTGGTCGTCGAGCAGATAGTGATAGCGGTAGCGCTCGGCGAGCCGCGAATAGTCGGACGGATCGAGGGTCGGAGCGGTAATCTGCAGCGCGTCGCGCAGGCCGAGGCCGATCACGTAGCGCGACGCCTCGTCGGACGGCGTGGGCAGGCCGAGATCGCGGCATGCGGCCTGGATGCTGTGCGCGATGTGCGCAGTCGAATCCATCAGCGTGCCGTCCCAGTCGAAGACGATCAGGTCAAATTGCTGTCGAGCCATGCGGTTCAGGTTCAGGCGGTATCGCGCAATGCGCTGAGTTGGTCGAGGAAGCGCCGGCATTCGTCCGGCAGCGGTGCATCGAACTGCAGCGCCTCGCCGGTCAGCGGGTGGGCGAGCCGCAGCCGGTGCGCATGCAGGAACATCCGTTTCAACGACGGCTGCGCATTCGCGCGCGCCAGCGCCTTGTTCAGTGCGAAATCGCCATACTTGGCGTCGCCGGCGATCGGCAGGCCGAGATGCGCGAGATGCACCCGGATCTGATGGGTCCGACCCGTTTTGAGTTCCGCTTCGACGAGCGCGTAGTCCGGCCAGCGGTCGACGAGGTTGAACACCGTATGCGACGGCAGCCCGTCGTCCTGCACGCGCACGCGGCGCTCCCCTTCCGGGGTCGAATACTTGAACAGCGGCGCCTTCACCGCGCGACGGCGGCCCCAGTCGGGCTGCCATTCGCCGTGCACGCACGCGAAGTAGCGCTTGTCCATCCGGTTCTCGCGAATCTGCTCGTGCAGGCCCACCAGCGCCGTGCGCTTCTTCGCGAGCATCAGGATCCCGGACGTCTCGCGGTCGAGCCGGTGCACGAGTTCGAGGAACTTCGCACGCGGGCGCGCCTGGCGCATCTGCTCGATCACGCCGAACGCGACGCCGCTGCCACCGTGGACCGCGACCCCCGCCGGCTTGTCGATGACGAGCATCGCGTCGTCCTCGTACAGCACGTGGAAATTCGCGGGCGGCACGACGGGCGTGTCGGCGCGCGCGAGGTCCGCCGCCGCCACGCGCACGGGCGGCACGCGAACGATGTCGCCAAGGGCCAGACGGTACTGCGCGTCGATCCGGCCCTTGTTCACACGCACTTCGCCGCTGCGCAGGATCCGGTAAATATGGCTTTTGGGCACGCCTTTACAGACGCGCAACAGGAAGTTGTCGATCCGCTGACCGGCCGAGTTTTCGTCGATCTCGATCATCGATACCTGGCCGCTTGCGACCGAATTCTGGGATATTTTGCCTAACTCATTCATACTGAATATAATTTTGCCCAGCTTGACGTTGTGGGTGGCCTGACCGGCCGGCCCCGACCGAATCGGGCAAGGCGCAAGCGCAAACCGCTATTTTACTTGCGCCGGGGGTCCGCTGCTCGCCCCTAATCAAAGAGATGCAGCAAGTTGCACGCACGGCACCGCTCGCCGGCAAGGATCGCGCCCACAGGCGGATTCGGTCGGCAAGGTGCCGCGGTAACGGAAAGTTGGTTGAAAAGAATTTGATCGGCAGCCAGACGGCGCGAAGTGCGTCCGCAAGCTGCCGGTTGCGAAAATTACGGCGTTGCGCCCGATTTGGTTCCGCGAAGCGTGCGGGACTTGGCGACGTCAAACCAGGGAAGTACACCCCAAGCGGGAAAGTCGGGCTGGATTCGATACTCCCCGCTGCGGCCCAAGCCGCAGCATCTGCCGCCCGTCGGCGCGCGCGACGCATTGCGCGCGCCCGTGGCAATGCCCGGACTCAGGCTTAGCGCGCTTGTGCAGCGTGCGGTGTGTGAACGCCGTGCTTTGAAGCCGTATTCGCAGGTGCCCTACGGCCGCCGGCCCCGTCTTTCGGGGCCCAAGCGCCTCTTCAGGCAATTCTCCCCGCCATCGTTCCCGCTCCAGCGTGCTTGTGACAACACAACAAGGTGCGGCCTGCCGTCGTTCCCGCCCTCGCGACTGACAACCGCGAGGCGCCGGCAGCGGAGCCGCCTGGAGCCGTTCATGAAACGCATGCTGTTCAATGCGACGCAGCAGGAGGAGCTGCGCGTCGCCATCGTCGATGGGCAGAAGCTCATCGACATCGACATCGAAACCGCCGGGCGCGAACAGCGCAAAGGCAATATCTACAAAGGTGTCATCACCCGTATCGAGCCGTCGCTCGAAGCGTGCTTCGTCAATTACGGCGAAGACCGCCACGGGTTCCTGCCGTTCAAGGAAGTCGCCCGCCAGTATTTCAAGGAAGGCATCGACATGCGCTCCGCGCGCATCCAGGATGCGCTGCGCGAAGGCCAGGAGCTGATCGTCCAGGTCGAGAAGGAAGAGCGCGGCAACAAGGGCGCCGCCCTCACCACCTTCATCTCGCTCGCCGGCCGCTACCTGGTGCTGATGCCGAACAACCCGCGCGGCGGCGGCGTGTCGCGCCGGATCGAAGGCGACGAGCGTCAGGAACTGCGCGAAACGATGGCGCAACTGCAGATTCCGGACGGCATGAGCATGATCGCCCGTACCGCGGGCATCGGCCGCAGCGCCGAGGAACTGCAGTGGGACCTGAACTACCTGCTGCAACTGTGGCGCGCGATCGAAGCGGCGTCGCAAAGCGGCAACGCCGGCCAGCCGATGCTGATCTACCTGGAATCGAGCCTCGTGATCCGCGCGATCCGGGACTATTTCCAGCCCGATATCGGCGAAATCCTGATCGATACGAACGAGATCCACGATCAGGCCCGTGCATTCATGGACATCGTGATGCCGGACAACGTCGCGAAGGTGAAGCGCTACCACGACGACGTGCCGCTGTTCTCCCGCTTCCAGATCGAGCACCAGATCGAGACCGCGTACTCGCGTACGGTGCCGCTGCCGTCGGGCGGCGCGATCGTGATCGACCACACCGAAGCGCTCGTCGCGATCGACGTGAACTCGGCGCGCGCGACCAAGGGCGCGGACATCGAGGAAACGGCGACCCGCACGAACCTCGAAGCGGCCGACGAAGTCGCCCGCCAGCTCCGCCTGCGCGACCTCGGCGGCCTGATCGTGATCGATTTCATCGACATGGAATCGGCGAAGAGCCAGCGCGAAGTCGAGCAGCGCCTGAAAGACGCGCTCAAGCATGACCGCGCGCGTGTCCAGATGGGCAAGATCTCCCGTTTCGGCCTGATGGAGCTGTCGCGCCAGCGCCTGCGTCCGGCCCTGTCGGAAGGCAGCCACGTGACCTGCCCGCGTTGTAACGGCACCGGCCACATCCGCGATACCGAATCGTCCGCGCTGCAGGTCCTGCGGATCATTCAGGAAGAAGCGATGAAGGAAAACACCGCGGCGATCCACTGCCAGGTGCCGGTCGAGGTGACCGCCTTCCTGCTCAACGAAAAGCGTCAGGAAATCAACAAGATCGAGTCGCGCTTCAAGGTCGGCATCGTGCTGATCCCGAACAAGCACCTCGATACGCCGCACTACAAGCTCGAGCGCCTGCGCCACGACGACGCACGTCTCGACGATCCGCGCGCATCCTGGAAGATGGCCGAGGAAGCGGCCCGCGAACTCGAGTCGGAAACCGGCTACAGCAAGCGCGCGGCGGAAGTGAAGCCGAAGCAGGAAGCCGCGGTCAAGGGCATCACGCCCGAGCGTCCGGCGCCGAGCCCGGCACCTCAGCGTCCGGTCGAACCCGTTGCCGCGCCCGCGCCCGTCGCGCCGGCAAGCGGCGGTTTCATCGGCTGGCTGAAGGGCCTGTTCGGTGTGGCGCCGGCTCCGGCGCCCGCACCGGTTGCCCCGGCACCGGCGAAGGAGCAGGCAGCCCGCCCGGCTCGCGGCGAACGCGCCGAGAAGTCCGAGCAACGCGGCGAACGCGGCGGCGATCGCAACCGCAACCGTCGCGGCGGCGCCCAGCAGGCACAAGGCGGACGCGACCAGGCTGCGGCAGGCCGCGGCCAGCAGCAACGCCAGGAACGCGAAGGCAAGGAAGTGCGTGAAGCACGTGAGCCGCGCGAGAACCGCGAACCGCGCGAGGGCCGTGAGCCGCGTGAAGGTCGCGAGATCCGCGAAGGCCGTGAGGGCCGCGAAGGTCGCGAGGGCCGTGGCCCGCGCGAAGGCCGCGAGCCGCGTGAAAGCCGCGAACCGCGCGAGAACCGCGAACCGCGCGAACGTGCCGAGCAGCCGGAAGGCGTCGAAGCCGCCGGCCGTGGCGAGCGTCAGGAACGTCGCGAGCGCGGCGAGCGCCGCAAGCCGACCCAGCATGCGGCTACGCTCGAAACGGTCAACCGTGGCGAAACGCATCCGGAACCGGACGCCGACAAGGCCGTCGCCGAGGCCCTGCCCGGCGCCGAACTGGCAGCCGACGCGGAAGCCGGCGCGCGTGATGGCGAGGAACGTCGCCGTCGCCGTCGCGGCCGCCGCGGCGGTCGCCGCGAGCGCGAGGAAGACGGCGCAGTCGTCGACCACGCCGAGCAAGGCGCAGATGGCGAAACCGCCGTGCAAGCCGTGACGCCGGAAGCACCGGCTGCTGCCGAACCGGCCCACACGGCCGCACCGGCAGTCGTCGTGGCCGCGGCTGCGGCAGGCGCCGTCGTCGCCGAAGCAGCGGTCGAGCACCACGCCGAACCGGTTGCGCCGGCCGCTGCCGAGCCGCAGCCGGCACCGGTACACGTCGAAGCGGCTCCGGTCGAACCGGCGGTTGTTGCCCACGCGGCAGAACCGGCTCCGGTCGCACCGGCCGTCGAAACGGAAGCCGGTCCGGCTCCGGTCGCGGTTTCGCCGACGGACGCGTTCGAAGTGCCGGCAGCGCCTGCCGCGGTCGAAGCACCGCAGTCCGCGCCCGTCGAGCAAGTCGCGCCGGCCGTGGCGATCGAAGCCGCTCCGGCGGCTGTCGAGCCGGCACCGGTCGAAGCTGCGCCGGTCGAGGCCGTCGCAGCACCGGCACCGGTTCCCGCACAACCGGCAGCCGCGCCCGCTTCGGCGAGCCTGGATGTCGTGCTGGAGCAGGCCGGTCTCGTCTGGGTGAACACGGACGCCGACAAGTTCGCCGCCGCGCAGGAAGCCGCGTCGCGACTCCCGCGTCCGGCTCGCGTGCCGCGCGAACGCAAGGCACTGCCGCCGGTCGATACGGCCCCGATGCAGCAGGTCGAAACGACGCATCACTGACCGGCACATCGCCCGACCAGGAAAAGCCCGCCTCCGGCGGGCTTTTTCACGTCCCGCTGCGGGTTTCCGCCCACCGGCCCGGCCCGCCGCTTGCGGCTAAAATAGAGGCTTGGTTCGCACTTCTTTCAACATGTCCCGACGCATCATTCCTCTCGCCGACGTCAGCGGGATGCCGGACGTCTCCGGCGTCGCGCACGCCCCGGACGGCACGCTGGCCGACACGCTCGCCAGGCCGCTGCGCGACCTGCGCATTTCGGTGACGGATCGCTGCAACTTCCGCTGCGTGTACTGCATGCCGCGCGCCGTCTTCGACAAGGACTACCCGTTCCTGCCGCACAGCGCGCTGCTCACGCATGAGGAAATCGAACGCGTGGCGCGACTCTTTGTCGCACACGGCGTCGAGAAGATCCGCATCACGGGCGGCGAGCCGCTGCTGCGCAAGAATCTCGAATTCCTGATCGAGCGCCTCGCCCGCCTGACCACGCATGACGGACGCCCGCTCGACCTGACGCTCACGACCAACGGTTCGCTGCTCGCCCGCAAGGCGCGCGCGCTGAAGGACGCCGGGCTCACGCGCGTGACGGTCAGCCTCGACGCGCTCGACGATACGCTGTTCAAGCGCATGAACGATGCCGAGTTCGCGAGCGCCGACGTGCTCGACGGCATCTTCGCCGCCCAGGCCGCGGGCCTCGCGCCGGTCAAGGTCAACATGGTCGTGAAGCGCGGCACCAATGACAGCGAGATCCTGCCGATGGCGGAGCGTTTCCGCGGTACCGGCGTGATCCTGCGCTTCATCGAGTACATGGACGTCGGTACGTCGAACGGCTGGAACATGACCGAGGTGCTGCCGTCGGCGGACGTCATCGCACGCATCGCCGAACACTTCCCGCTCGTACCGCTCGAGCCGCACACGGCGGCAGAAACCGCGCAACGCTGGGGCTACGCGGACGGCAGCGGCGAGCTCGGCGTGATTTCGAGCGTCACGCAGGCCTTCTGCGGCGACTGCACGCGCGCGCGGCTGTCGACCGAAGGCAAGCTGTACCTGTGCCTGTTCGCGTCGACGGGCCACGACCTGCGCGCACTCGTGCGCGGCGGCGCGAGCGACGCCGAGATCGCGACCGCGATCGCCCGCATCTGGCAGGCCCGCACCGACCGTTATTCGCAGCTGCGCGGCAGCGCGTCCGCCGACACCGTGCCCGACGGCGCCGGCAAGCGTGTCGAGATGTCGTATATCGGCGGCTGACGCACGCTGCCCTCCGCCTTCTCGCGATGCCTGCTTCCACCTCTCCCTCGATCGCCGGCCTGCTGCTCGCAGGCGGGCGGGCCACGCGCATGGACGGCGTCGACAAGGGCCTGCAGTTGCTCGACGGCACGCCGCTCGCGTTGCACGTGCTGCGCCGTCTCTCGCCACAGGTCGACGAAACACTGATCAGCGCGAATCGCCATGCCGATCGTTATGCCGAACTCGGTGCGCCGTTCGACGCGCGCATCGTCGCGGACGAAACGCCCGACTTCCCCGGCCCGCTCGCGGGCCTGCTCGCCGGCATGCGGGCGGCACGCGCGCCGCTCGTCGCGTGCTCGCCATGCGATACGCCCTACCTGCCCGCCGACCTCGTCGCACGGCTGCACGCGGCGCTCGACGCGCAGCAGGCCGACATCGCCATGGCGGTGACCGTCGACGCGCAACAGGCGCGCTCGCCGCAGCCGACGTTCGCGCTGCTGCGCACGTCGCTGGCCGACGATCTCGCCGCCCGGCTCGCGGCCGGCGACCGCAAGGTGCGTGCGTGGTACGCACGCCACAAGACGGTCGAAGTCGAGTTTCACGACGAGCGTGCGTTTTACAATGCCAACTCCTGGCAGGAACTCGCCGCGCTGGCCCGCCGCTGACGGCACTCGCGCGGTTCCCGCCCGCCGCACGCGAAACCCGCGCCCAGGCACCCTCCTCGCGCCACCGGCCACGAACCCGATACGCCTTGCGGCGCAGTCCGACTGATGATCACGCAATCCTCGCCCGCCTCCCGAAGCGCCCCCGATTCCGATGCCCCGCTGTCGCTCGCCGACGCGCAGGCACTCGCGTGCCGCTTTGCGGTGCCCGTCGCGGCGTGCGAGACGGTGGCGCTGCGCAATGCGCTCGACCGCGTGCTCGCGGCCGACGTGAACGCACCGTTCGACATTCCCGCGTACGACAACTCGGCGATGGACGGCTACGCGTTCGACGGCAGCACCGGCACGCACGCGGCGCCGCAAGCGGATGTCGCGCTGACGGTCGCCGGCACCGCGCTCGCCGGCCATCCGTTCGACGGCACCGTGGCGGCCGGATCATGCGTGCGCATCATGACGGGCGCGCCGATGCCGGCCGGATGCGACACGGTGATTCCGCAGGAACGCGTGCGCGCCGACGGCGACACGATTCGCTTCGTCGCGCATGACATCGCGCGCGGCGCGAACTGCCGCAAGGCCGGCGAGGATCTCGCGCGCGGCGCCTGCGCGCTCGCCGCGGGCCGCATCCTGCGACCGTCCGATCTCGGCCTGCTCGCGTCGTTCGGCATCACCGAGGTCACGGTGCGCCGGCGCGTGCGCGTCGCCGTGTTCTCCACCGGCGACGAACTGCGCGAGCCCGGCGAGCCGCTCGGCCCCGGCGCACTGTACGACAGCAATCGCGGGATGCTGATCGCGATGCTCGAACGACTGCATGTCGACGCGGTCGACCTCGGGATCGTCCGCGACGACCCGGCCGCGCTCGAAGCCGCATTGCGCGACGCCGTCGCCGCGCAGGCCGACGCGGTGATCACGTCCGGCGGCGTATCGGTCGGCGAAGCCGACTTCACGCGCGACGTGATGGCACGGCTCGGCGACGTGACGTTCGCCAGCCTCGCGCTGCGTCCCGGCCGGCCGCTCGCGTGCGGCACGCTCGCACGCGCGCCCGGTGGCACCGGTCACGCGCTGTTCTTCGGCCTGCCCGGCAATCCGGTCGCGTCCGCCGTGACGTTCTACGCGATCGTGCGCCCCGCATTGCTGACGCTGGCCGGCGCGCAGGCCCAGCCGCCGGCGATGCATACGGCACTCAGCACGCATGCGCTGAAGACGCGCCCGGGCCGCACCGACTATCTGCGCGGCATCGCGACACGCGCCGCCGACGGCCGCTGGCACGTCGCACCTGCCGGCTCGCAGAGTTCCGCGTCGCTGAGCAGCCTCTCGGCCGCCAACTGTTTCATCGTCCTGGGCCACGATACCGCGGCAGTCGACGCGGGCACCCCGGTCGACATCCTGCCGTTCGACGGCCTGATCTGAATTCCACTATCGGTATATCTCTACGGGGGCAATCCGCACATGAAGAAACAAATTTCGTCGATCGCCGCGGGGCAGACCGCAAAGGCGCTGATCCTCGTCTACCTGACGTTCAGCGTGCCGATCGTGCTGCTCGGCATTCTCGTCGCCTACGTTCGTTACGGGATGGTCGAACTGAGCACGATCCTGAGCGCGCTGCTGCTGAACGCCATCCTCGGCTTCGTGTTGCTGTGGATCGCGTGCCACGCGTACAACTGGGTCGCATCGCGCTTCGGCGGCATCGAGATCGTGCTGTCCGATCCGCCGGAGGAAGCGTGAGCGGCACGCCGCTGATCCGTGCGGCGCAAGCGAGCGACGTCGGTGCGATCCTCGCGCTGATGCGCGAGCTCGCCGAATTCGAGAAGCTCACGCACCTGTTCGTCGCGACCGAGGCCGACCTCGCCGACGCACTGTTCGGCGCGCGGCCTGCCGCCGAGGCACGGGTGGCCGAACACGACGGCGCAATCGTCGCGTATGCGCTGTTCTTCCACAATTACTCGACGTTCCTCGGCCGCCGCGGCCTCTATCTCGAGGATCTGTACGTGCAGCCGTCGCAACGCGGCACGGGCCTCGGCACCGCGATGCTGCGTCACCTCGCGGCCCTGGCCGTCGAGCGCCGTTGCGGGCGCTTCGAATGGTCGGTTCTCGACTGGAACCAGCCTGCGATCGATTTCTACGAGAAGATGGGCGCCACCGTGCTGCCCGACTGGCGCATCGTTCGCGTGACGGGCGACGCGCTGGACACGCTCGCCGGGCATTGAGCGCATCGCGGCCGCACCGACAATCGCTGAATGAAAAAACGGGCGCCGCGGCGCCCGTTTTCGTTCCGGCCGGTATCGGCAACACGCGTCACGCGTCGTCCGCATCGGCGCCGTCGCTACCTTCCGCACCGAGCAGCCCGGCCGCCGCGTCGCCCGGCAGCGCCTCGACCTGCTTCAGCTTGCGGTTCATCACGCGCGTACGCTGCTCGGCGGACTCGATCGAGCGCGTGACCGTTTCGAGCTGCGCCTTCGTACGTGCGAGCACGTCGCCGAACTTGCCGAATTCCGTTTTTACCGCGCCGAGCACCTGCCACACCTCGCTCGATCGTTGCTCGATCGCGAGTGTGCGGAAACCCATCTGCAGGCTGTTCAACAGTGCGGTGAGCGTCGTCGGGCCGGCCACCGTCACGCGATAGTCGCGCTGCAGCAGGTCGGTCAGCCCCGGGCGACGCAGGATCTCCGCATAGAGCCCTTCGGTCGGCAGGAACAACAGCGCGAAATCGGTCGTGTGCGGCGGCGCGACGTATTTCTCGGCGATCGTGCGCGCCTCGAGCCGCACGCGCGCTTCGAGCGCGCGGGCCGCTTCCTCGACCGCCGCCGCATCGGCGCGCTCCTGCGCGTCGATCAACCGCTCGTAATCCTCGCGCGGGAATTTCGCGTCGATCGGCAGCCACACGGGCGGCGCGTCGCGCGTACCGGCATCGCGCCCCGGCAGCCGGATCGCGAACTCGACGCGCTCGCTGCTCTTCGGCACCGTCGCGACGTTCTTCGCGTACTGCTCGGGCGTCAGCATCTGCTCGAGCAGCGCCTCGAGCTGCACTTCGCCCCAGGTGCCGCGCGTCTTCACGTTGGTCAGCACTTTCTTCAGATCGCCGACGCCCGCCGCGAGCGTCTGCATCTCGCCGAGCCCGCGATGCACCTGCTCGAGCCGGTCCGACACGAGCTTGAACGATTCGCCGAGCCGCTGCTCGAGCGTCGCGTGCAGTTTCTCGTCGACGGTGCGGCGCATCTCCTCGAGCTTCGCCGCATTGTTCGTCTCGATTTCCTTCAGCCGCTGCTCGAGCGTCGCGCGCACTTCGCCGATCCGGCGATCGTTCGCCTCGGTCAGTTGCGTGAGCTGCCGGTTCAACGTGTCGCCGAACAGCCTGAGCGCGCCCGTCTGCTCCTCGCGCGCCTGCTGCGCCTGACGCTGCAGGCTCTCGCGCATCGCGTCGAACTGCTGCGCATTGCCGGCGACGAGCTTGCCGAGCTGCTGGGCGAAGCCCTCGACCTGGTTGTTCTGCACGGTCGCCACGCTCGTCAGCTGCGCGGCGAGCGTCTGCTGAAGCTGGGCGAAACTGCCGGCCAGCTCGGTGCGCGAGCCGCGCGCGTTCTCGACGATCTCGCCGCGCAATTCGCGTTCGAGCCGCTCGACCGCGCGCGCCTGCGCGTGCGCGGCGTCCTCGATCTGGTCGCCCAGTACAGCCGTATCGTCGTGACGGCCAGCGCCACGCATGAGCGCGACGATCGCCACCGCGAGCGCGACGGCCAGCACGACGACCGCCGCAAGCAACAACGTCATCGTCATGCGCGCGGCTTCCCGATCACGTCAGGGTTGATCGGATTCGGCGGCCGCCCCGCGCGCGGCCCTTCGCCCAGCGCGGCGATCAGGTTGTCGGCGGCGAGGTTCGCCATCGCGCGGCGCGTTTTTTCGGTCGCGCTCGCGATATGCGGCGTCAGCACGACGTTCGGCACCTCGAGCAACGCCGGATGCACCGTCGGCTCGCCTTCGTACACGTCGAGGCCGGCGGCGGCGATCGTCCCGTCGCGCAGCGCGACGGCCAGCGCCGCGTCGTCGACGATCCCGCCGCGCGCGATGTTGGTCAGCGTCGCGGTGGGCTTCATCTTCGCGAGTTCGGCCGCGCCGATCGTATGGTGATTTTCCTGCGTGTACGGCAGCACGAGCACGACGTGATCGGCGCGCGCGAGCAGCGCATCCTTCGATACGTATTCGGCGTTCAGCTCGGCCTCGATCTCGGGCGCGACACGCGACCGGTTGTGATAGATCACCTGCATCCCGAAGCCGCGCGCGCGGCGCGCGAGCGCCTGGCCGATGCGCCCCATTCCGATCACGCCGAGCGTCGAGCCGTAGATGTCACTGCCGAGGAACCCGTCGTAAGCCCACTTCTGCCAGTGGCCGGCGCGCAGCCAGTGCTCGGATTCGGCGATCCGGCGAGCGGCGGCCATCATCAGCGCCCAGCCGAAATCGGCGGTGGACTCGTTCAGCACGTCGGGCGTGTTGGTGCCGAGCACGTTCGCCGCGTTGAACGCAGCCATGTCGAAGTTGTTGTAGCCGACCGCCATGTTCGCCACGACGCGCAGGCGCGGCGCGGCGGCGAGCTCGGCCGCGCCGACCGGATCGCCGGCCGTCAACGCACCGTCCTTGTCGGCCAGACGCGCGGCGAGCGCGCCGGGCGCGAGTGCGTCGCCGTTGTTCCAGTCGACGTCGAAATATTGCTTGAGCCGCTCGATCACGTCCGGAAAGATCGGACGCGCGACCAGGATCTTCTGCATCGCCATCTCCGCATGCCGCGGGCGGATCGAAGCGCGCCGTGCGCCGCCGGGACCGCCCGCTCAAGGTTGAAAATCGTCAGCTTACGCCGTGAAGAAAAGCCACGACGTCAGCAGGAATACCGGTATCAGTACGACCAGCGCCCAGCCGAGATACGCGAAGAAGCTCGGCATCTTCACGCCGCGCGATTCGGCGATCGCCTTCACCATGAAGTTGGGTGCGTTGCCGATATAGCTGTTCGCGCCCATGAACACCGCGCCCGCGGAAATCGCGGCGAGCGTCGACGCGCCGGTCGTCATCAGCGACTGGGCATCGCCGCCCGCGAGGTTGAAGAACACGAGATAGGTCGGCGCGTTGTCGAGGAACGACGACAGGATGCCCGTCGCCCAGAAGTACATCGCGTCGATCGGCTTGCCGTCTGGCCCCGTGACGAGGTGGACGATCTGCGCGAACGCGCCGTCGGCGCCGGCGCGCAGGATCACGATCACCGGCGCGATCGTCACGAAGATCCCCGCGAACAGCTTCGCGACTTCCTCGATCGGCGCCCAGTTGAACGCGTTGCCCTCGCGCGCGGAGCGCGGCGTCAGCGCGAGCGACGCGAGCGTCACGCCCACGAGCGCGACATCGCGCACGAGGTTCTGCAGCGCGACGTGCGTGCCCCATACGTCGAACGCGATGCCCGGCTTCCAGATGCCGCTCATCAGCACGAGCGCAACCACGGCCGCGAGCAGCACGAAGTTGATCTTCCCGTCGATCGACAGCGCCGCGCCGTCCGGCGTCGGGTCGAGCACGGCCGGCCGCTCCTCGCCGCCCTTCCGGTAGAAGTACGTATCGAGCACGAAGAACAGCGTCAGCAGCACCGCGCAGATGAACAGCATCGGCAGCGCGAGGTGCGTGGTCGTCCAGAAGAAGCTCACGCCGTTCAGGAAACCGAGGAACAGCGGCGGATCGCCGAGCGGCGACAGCGAGCCGCCCGCGTTCGCGACGAGGAAGATGAAGAAGATCACGACGTGCACGACATGCTTGCGGTTGTCGTTGGCGCGCAGCAGCGGCCGGATCAGCAGCATCGCGGCGCCCGTCGTACCCATCACGCTCGCGAGCAGCGTGCCGAGCGCGAGGATCGCGGTATTGAGCTTCGGCGATCCATGCAGATTGCCGTTCACGCAGATGCCGCCCGCGACCGTATAGAGCGCGGTGAGCAGCACGATGAACGGAATGTATTCCTCGAGCAGCGCATGCACGAGCGTGCCGAACGCGGTGCCCGCACCGAACGCGAATCCGAACGGGATCAGGAACACGACCGCCCACGCGGCGGCAATCTTGCCGAAGTGGTGATGCCAGAAGACGGGGGCGACGAGCGGGAACAGTGCGATGGACAGCAGGATCCCGGCGAACGGGATACCCCAGAGGGCAGACAGCGCGGCACCGTCGAGCGTTGCGGCCGATGCAAGCGCGGGAACGGCGCCAAGCGCGATCCCCGACGCCATGCCCGCCCAGGCGGCATGTCGTTTCATGCAGAACTTCCTTGTTCGAATGGTGGTGGATGCAGCGGGCGCGTCATGCGCCCCGTACGACGATCACGTGAACGCGGTACGGGCCGTGCGCGCCCAGTACGATGGTCTGCTCGATATCGCCCGTGCGCGACGGGCCCGACACGAAATTGACCGCGCGCGGCAATTCGCCGCGCTCCGCGCGGATCAGCGCAAATGCGTCTTCATGACCGGCGACGATCCGCGACGCGGGAACGATCGCGATGTGCGTTTCCGGCAGCAGGCCCGCCGACGCATAGGTGTCGGGGCCGGACAGCAGCACCAGCGAGCCCGTTTCGGCGGTCGCGCAAAAACAACCGGTAAGGCCGACCAGATCGCCGTCGCGCGGCTTGCGGAACTCGACCGACAGGCCTGCGCCCGCCCAGTCGAAATCGGCCAGCGTGCGCCATGCGACGGCCTGCGTCGGCAGGCCATGAGCGGACAGGTAGCGGGCCGCGGCGGCCGGCACATCGGCAAGCGCCGCGACTTCGTCGACCGTCGTCGACAGACGGGCCGCTTCGTCGACGAATGCCGCGACGAGGTCGGCCGGCGCCGGCGGGCGCGGGCCCTCCGGATGACGGGCGAGATAGTCGGCAACGCCGTCGCGCTCGGCCGCATCGGGTTCGGCCGCACGCCCCTGCGCCGCGCGAATGCGCGCGAGGATCTGGCGACGGGCAGCGGAAGTGTCCATGAACGGTCCTCGTGACGTTGGCGGGCGATACCGTCGGATTATACCGGCCGGCCCCGCCGCAACGCAGTTTTGGCCGTTCGGCCGACGCTTACTTCGACGCGCCTTCCTCGACCGGCTGCGCGATGCCGAACACCTGGCGCAGGTACGCGAGATACGCCTTGTCGTCGCACATGCTCTTGCCCGGCGTATCCGACAGTTTCGCGACCGGCTGCCCGTTGCAGCGAACCATCTTGATCACGATCTGCAGCGGCACGTAGCCGAGGTCGTTCGTGAGGTTGGTGCCGACGCCGAATGCGAGCTTGCAGCGGCCGCGGAACCGTTCGTACAACTGCATCACCTTCGGGATGTCGAGCGCATCCGAGAACACGAGCACCTTGGTGCGCGGGTCGCAGCGGTTCGCCTCGTAGTGGCGCAGCATGCGCTCGCCCCACTCGAACGGATCGCCCGAATCGTGGCGCGCGCCGTCGAACAGCTTGCAGAAGTACATGTCGAAGTCGTTCAGGAACGCGTCCATCCCGTAGACGTCCGACAGCGCGATCCCGAGGTCGCCGCGATATTCCTTCGCCCACATCTCGAAACCGTAGATCTGCGAATCGCGCAGCCGCGGGCCGAGCGCCTGGCACGCCTGCAGATACTCGTGCGCCATCGTGCCGAGCGGCGTGATGCCGTGCTTCATCGCGTACAGCACGTTGCTCGTGCCGGCGAACTGCGGGCCGAGCCCGTCGCGCAGCGTGAGGGCGACTTCCTCGTGCCACACCTTCGAGAAGCGCCGGCGCGTGCCGTAGTCGGCGATCTTGCAGTCGGCGAACTCGGGCTTCGCGCCGAGCAGCTTGATCTTCTCGCACAGCCGCTCGCGACCTTCGCGATAGTCGGGCTCGCGCTGCGTGTTGCGGAAATAGACTTCGTTGACGATCGCGAGCACCGGGATCTCGAACAGGATCGTGTGCAGCCACGGCCCCTCGATCACGATGTCGATCTCGCCGTTGCCCTTCGGCGATGGCGTGATCGAGATGTATTTCTCGTTCAGGTGGAACAGCGCGAGGAAGTCGACGAAATCGCTCTTGATGAAGCGCATGCGCCGCAGGTAGTCGAGTTCGACGTCGGTGAAGCGCAGCGAACACAGGCCGCGCACCTCGTCGCGGATCTCGTCGATGTACGGCACGAGATCGACGCCGGGCGTACGGCACCGGAAGCGGTACTCGACGTTTGCGGCAGGAAAGTGATGCAGGACGACCTGCATCATCGTGAACTTGTAGAGATCCGTGTCGAGCAGCGAAGTGATGATCATGATTACGGCACCGCCAGTATCGTGACAGGGCCCCGGCGCACCGCGCGCCGCCCGGTCTGCCGGCCATGTTACCCGAATGCGGGCCCGACCATCGCGAAACCGCCCGCCGCCCTGCCCGGCCACGCCGCCGTACGGCACACGCGCCCCGTCGGCGAGTCCCTTCTGCGGGCCGCCATAAACTAATCACGAAACGATATAAGCCGGATAGCCGACCACGCCATGCGGGTTTTGCGCTTCAGTTACAATGCCGGTTTTGGCGCAAACGCCACCCCATATATACCGCCAAGCAGGAGCGTTTTAATGACTCACGTTGTGACCGAAGGCTGCATCAAGTGCAAATACACGGACTGCGTGGATGTGTGCCCGGTGGATTGCTTCCGTGAAGGTCCCAACTTTCTCGCCATCGATCCGGACGAGTGCATCGATTGCGCCGTGTGCGTCGCCGAGTGCCCGACCAATGCGATCTATGCCGAAGAAGACGTTCCGGGCGACCAGCAGCAGTTCACCGCGCTGAACGCCGAGCTGGCAAAGGACTGGCCGTCGATCACGAAGACCAAGCCGGCACCGGCCGACGCGGACGAGTGGAAGGACGTGCAGGACAAGCTGCACCTGCTCGAGCGCTGATCGCGCAGCGGCCGCAAAAAAATTTTTGTGCGCCGCGGCCCAAAAGTGTTGACAGGTTGATCAACGCTCCATACAATCTCGTTTCTCTGCTGTTGTTGTTTGTTCCCCGATAGCTCAGTCGGTAGAGCGCCGGACTGTTAATCCGTAGGTCCCTGGTTCGAGCCCAGGTCGGGGAGCCAAAAACGCAAAGGCCCGTTGAAAGTGGACGGGCTTTTTGCTGGTAGACAAACAAGCAGATGTACCGATTTATTCCCCGATAGCTCAGTCGGTAGAGCGCCGGACTGTTAATCCGTAGGTCCCTGGTTCGAGCCCAGGTCGGGGAGCCAAATAGCGAAAGGCCCGTCATTCGACGGGCCTTTTGTTTTTCCGGCCCGCCTTTCGGCTTTCGTCGCCCGGTCGCGCGCATGCTAGAGTCTCTGTCCCGCATTCGCATCCGGTTCCGTCGATGAAGCACCGCCTCCTCCGCTCAGCACCACTCGCCCTCCTGCTTTCCGCATTCGCCGCGGCACCGCTCGCGCACGCGGAGGAAGTCGGCAGCGTCAACACCCATTTCCGCGTCACGGGCTCCGATCGCGTGGTCGTCGAGGCGTATGACGATCCGGTCGTGAACGGCGTGACCTGCTACGTGTCGCGCGCGCGCACCGGCGGGATCAAGGGCACGCTCGGCGTCGCCGAGGATCCGAGCGAAGCGTCGATCGCGTGCCGGCAGGTCGGCCCGATCAGCTTCAAGGAGCCGCTCAAGCAGCAGACCGACGTGTTCAGCGAGCGCATGTCGTTCATCTTCAAGACCCTGCACGTCGTGCGCGTGGTCGACACCAAGCGCAATACGATCGTCTACCTGACCTACAGCGACCGCATCGTCAGCGGCAGCCCGAAGAACGCCGTCACCGCGGTGCCGATGCCGGCCGGCACGACGATTCCGGTCAAGTAAAGCCCGCGCCTGCCGGGCGCGCGAGCGATACACTGTCGGTTCGACCGCTCCGCGCCCGATCATGTCCGCCACCCGCCTTCCCGACTCCGCACGCTACTGGCGCACGCCGCTGCTGCCGGATGCGGATCTCGTCACGGCCACCTATCGCAACCATACGTTCGCGCCCCACTGGCACGACGCGTACACGATCCCCGTGATTCTCGAAGGCGCGGAACGCTTCACCTATCGCGGCAGCGGCCATGTCGCAGAAACCGGCACCGTGCCGGTGATCAATCCCGGCGAAGTGCATACGGGCTCGCGTGCGGCCGACGAGGGCTGGTGCTATCGCGTCAGCTACATGCCGGTCGATTTCATCCGCGAACTCACCAGCGCGATCGCCGGCCGCCCGCAGGACGCGCCGTGGTTTGCGCCCGACGTGATTCGCGACGCCGACCTGGCGGCGCGGCTCACGCTGGCACACCGGATGATGGAGGCTGGCAGCGAGCACGCACTGCCCTCGCAGGCGCACGGGCAAGCAGTTGACGTTCCGGCGACGGGCGCACCCCGCATCTACGATCCGCTCGCCGCCGAAACGGCGATGCTCGATGCGTTGTCGACGCTGATCGTGCGCCATGCCGACGCCCAGCCGCGACCGGCGCCGCTCGCGTCGGACGAACCCCGCGTCGACGCGATGCGCGAACGGCTCGCCGCCGATCTGACGTGCACGGTGACGCTCGACGAAGTCGCGCAGGCAGCCGGCCTGTCGCCGTTCCATGCCGCGCGCCTGTTCACCCGCACGAACGGCATGCCGCCGCATGCGTGGCGCAACCAGCTGCGCCTGCAGCGCGCGCTGGCGCCGCTGCGCGCGGGCGTGCCCGTCGCCGATGTCGCGGCGGCCAGCGGCTTCGTCGACCAAAGCCACTTCACACGACATTTCAAACGCATGTTCGGCGTACCGCCCGGGCGCTGGCAGGCGAGCTGACGCGCGGCGTCCGGCCCGCCAACGCGATGCCGCCGGCGCCTGCAAGCAGGCAAGCACCGGCTCGCCGCCCAAGCGCAAGAACATACAAGCCGGCTCGCCCCCCGCCCGCTATCCTCCCGTTCATGGAGGAGCACCCTTTGAACCCGACACCCGCATCGCCCGCTCGCCGCCCGTTCAACGAATGGCTCGACGGCGCGCGCGACACGATCCCGATGATGATTGGCGCCGCCCCGTTCGGCGTGATTTTCGGCACGCTCGTCGGCGGCGGCCCGCTCGCCGCGTGGCATGGCACGCTGATGTCGCTCGCCGTGTTCGCGGGCTCCGCGCAGTTCATCGCGCTCGGCCTGATCGCGGGTAGCGCAAGCTTCGTCGTCGTGCTCGCGACCACGCTGATCGTGAACCTGCGTCACCTGCTGTACAGCGCGACGCTCGCGCCCTATGTCGCGCACCTGCCGCTGCGCTGGCGCGCAACGCTCGGCGCGCTGATGACCGACGAGGTGTTCGCGGTCGCCTATGCGCACTACCGGCATTTCCCGCCCGGCGCGATTGGCCCCCACTACTTCTTCGGCTCGGGGCTCGCGATGTACCTGAACTGGCAGGTCTGGACGCTCGCGGGCATCGGTTTCGGCGCGGCGTTCCCGGGCCTGCAGTCGCTCGGCCTCGATTTCGCGATGGCGGCCACCTTCATTGCGATCGTCGTCCCGCAGCTCGGCACCCTGCGCTATTTCGCGGCGGCCGTGACGGCCGGCACGCTGGCGTACTTCTGGCAGGGCTGGCCGTACAAGCTCGGACTGCTCGGCGCCGTCGCCGCCGGCGTCGCGATCGGCGTCGCGCTCACGCTGCTGCACGAACGATCGCGTGCCGGCTCGCGCACGGAGGCCGCATCGTGAGCTACGCGCTGCTGATTCTCGGGATGGCCGTCATCACGTACGCGATCCGCTCGACGTTGTTCCTGTTCGGCGAACGGCTGGCCTTCCCGCCGCTCGTGCGGACCGCGCTCGGCTTCGTGCCCGTCACCGTGCTGACCGCGATCATCGTGCCGATGGCCGTCTCGCCGCACGGCGGCACGGCCGAGCTGACCTGGCGCAATCCGCAGCTCGTCGGCGCGCTGGCGGCCGTGCTCGTATCGGCAATGACCCGCCGCCCGCTCGTGACGATCGCGGCAGGGCTCGCGGTGTTCTTCTTCTGGCAAGGGGTCGTGCTGCCCCACTGGCTGCCCGCCTGAGCACACGCTCGGTCACCCGCGCTCAAGTTTCCGCCCGGCAGGCCGATATAGGAGATGAAGACCCGCCACCGGCCTCGGCGCGCACCGGTCAGTCGACGCTGCGCCCGCCCCGGTGCGCCGTGCCGGCCGCCGGCTTGCGCGGGCCGCCATCGAGACGATTCATGGGCCAGATCACCCTTTCCCTCAAGGACGACACGCTCGAGTCCCTGCGCAAGGACTACGACGCGTTCGTCCGCGTGTCGCTGAAACTCGACCCGCAGTTCGCGACGCCGTCGTTCGAGGATTTCCTGCGCGCCAAACTGCTCGACAACATGGTGCCGCTGACCGAGCACGCGGTGCAGCGGATGCTGCAGGGCGGCCAGTACGCGTGGGCCAAACGCACGCTCGACAAGGAATTCCCGGACGTCGTCGCGATCCTGATGCGACAGGCCGGCGAATTCGGCTTCGGCTTCGCGTCCCGCTCCGAATGGACCCCCGACGAACTCGCGAAGGCTTGCCGCGACTGGGCGAAGGCGATCGTCGCCGAAGCGCAGGGCGACCCGTCGCTGATCGACCCGCTCGCGTCGCAGATCAAGGGAGCGGCGCAAGACATCCAGGCACTCGAGGAGCTGATGCAGACGCCGGCGTGGCGGCTCGCGGAATCGCTGCGGCAACGGGTCTACGAGGCCAAGCTCGCGTGCGAGATGAGCGTCGGCAGCACCGCGCGCGACAAGCTCGGCGAACTGCGCGGGCTGCTGCGCCTCGGGCTCGCGCACGGCTCGTTCCAGAAGCAGGAAGCGCAGCAGATCATGGAATACCTGCGGCTGCTGAAGCCGGAGATCTTCGTCGAGGAGCCGTACGACGTCTTCGCACGGCTCGCCGCGTGGCTGCGCAGCGTATTCACCCCGGCTGCCGCGCGGCCGGCACAGGGTCCGGGACAAGGGCAAGGACAGCGCCGCCCGTAACGGCACCCCCATGCGCATCGACACACGAAAACGGCCCGGTTCGCGCAATGCGGACCGGGCCGTTGGATGACCGCCGTCGCGACGCACCGTCAGGGACGAGCGTCGCGCGGCGCCAGGCACCGCTTACTGCGTGGCGCCCTGGGCCGATGCACCGCCCTCCGCACCGACCGATGCGCCGCCTTCGGTCGCTTCGCCGGCCTTCGCCTTGGCCGAACCGACATGGCTCTTGGCCGACTTCGCGGCATGCTTCGTGTGCTTCTTGGCCGAATGGACGGCCGACGACGCCGTATCCTTCGCGCCGTCGGCTGCCGCGCCGACCGCATCGGTTGCACCGCCGGCAGCATTGCCCGACGCGTTCGCGCCCGCACTGCCCTGCATGCCGGCACCGACACCCGCCGCCGGCGTCTGCGCCTGCACGCCGGCACCGGCCGTGCCCTGCACCGCCGTGCCCGTCTGGGCAAATGCGGCCGAAGTAGCGAACGCCGTCAGCGCGGCACCGATCAGCATCGTACGAATCTTGGACATGGCAATTCTCCTCAGGAAGTTGTGAGCCCGAACCGCAGCGATGCGGCCCGTCGCTTCCCCTGCCGCAACACGCAGCAGGTACGAAAAAGACCCGCGGCGCGCCCGGCCGGTTCTCGAATCTCTCAGACTGTTACCCACCGTTTCATTTGCTGACGAATCGCTCACAGTCCTTAACAACTGCATGCCGCGGCGGCCCGCGCTCGCGTGCCGGCCCGTGGTGCCGTATGATGCGGAGCGTTTCCTCCCGCGCCTTGCGCACCTTCTTCGTCATGCCCAACCTGGATTTCACGCTGACCGGCGAATACGTCGAGCTGCACAACCTTCTCAAGATCACCGGCCTCGCGGACAGCGGCGGCAGCGCGAAGCTGATCGTTGCGTCCGGCGCGGTGAAAGTCGACGGCGCGGTCGAACTGCGCAAGACCTGCAAGATCCGCGCGGGCCAGGTCGTCCTGCTCGGCGACACGCGCATTGCGGTGCGCGAAGCCTAGGGCCGACGGTTCCCCTGCCTGCGACATGGCCATCGGCGCGCGCGTTCGACACGGTTCGAATAAAGCCGTAAGCTAGCCGTCTCTCAAAATAAATACATATAGCGCGGGCCCGCACCCGCGCGAGCGCCCATTCCATGTCGCATTCCGGTCTTACGCGGACGGCCGCCGCGCCGCCGTCCCTGTCCAGTCATGCCGCCGATACCGCCCGCCTCGCCGCGCCGCTCGCGATCGCGCAGCTCTCGCAGATGGCGATGAGCGTCACCGACACGGTGCTGCTCGGCTCGCTCGGCCCCGACTCGCTCGCCGCGGGCGGGCTCGGCGCGAACTTCTTCTTCGTCATCGTGACCGTGCTGCAAGGCGTGCTGTCGTCGGTCAGCGTCAGCGTCGCGCACGCGCGCGGCGCCAAGGCCGACGAGCGCGTACCGCACATCTACTGGACCGGCTTCGCACTGTCCGTGCTGCTCGCGATTCCCGCCATCATCGCGCTGTCGCTGTCCGAACCGATCCTGCTGATGTTCCACGAGCCGCCGTTGCTCGCGCATCACGTCGGCGAATACACGGGCATCCTGCGCTTCGCCGCGCTCGGCAGCCTGATCGGTGTCGGGCTGATGCGTGCATTCCTTCCGGCGATCGGTGCGGCGCGGCGGCTGCTGTGGGTGTCGATCGGCGGCGTCGGCGTCAACGCCGTGCTGAACTACGGCCTGATCCATGGCGCGTTCGGGCTGCCGCGCCTCGGCTTCCTCGGTTCGGCGGTCGCGACGACGATCACGATCTGGCTCACCGCCCTCGCCCTGATCTGGCTGCTGCACGGCCGGCAGCGCTTCCGTCATTTCGTCACCGCCGCGCGCCCGAAGCTGCCCATGATGGGCGAGCTGATCGGCATCGGCTGGCCGGTGGCGATCACGTACGGGGTCGAGTCGACGCTGTTCCTCGCAACCGGCCTGACCATCGGCGTGCTCGGCGCGACGTCGCTGGCCGCGCACCAGATCGCGCTGAACGTCGCGTCGGTGGCGTTCATGGTGCCGCTCGCGATCGGCCAGGCCGCCAACGTGCGCGTCGGCTACTGGGTCGGCGCGGGGGCGCCCGTCGCCGCGCGGCACGCGGGTTTCGTCGCACTCGGCCTCGGTGTCGCGTTCATGACGCTGTCGGGCATCGTGCTGATCGTCGCGCCGCACGCGATCGTCGGCCTGTACCTGAACCTCGACGATCCGTCGAACGCGGCCACGGTGTCGCTCGCCGCGTCGCTGCTCGGCATCGCCGCGGTGTTCCAGATCGTCGACGGCGCGCAGACCGTCGCGTCGGGCGCGCTGCGCGGCCTGAAGGACACGCGCATCCCGATGCTCGCAGCGACCCTCGGCTACTGGGGCATCGGTTTTCCGACCGGCTACTGGTTCGCGTTCCACGTGGGCCTCGGCGCCCGCGGCCTCTGGTGGGGTCTCGCGGCCGGCCTTGCCAGCGTCGCCGTGCTGATGGGGTGGCGCTTTCATCTGAAGAGCGCGTCGCTCATGACGTCGCCGCACTGAGCGCGACACGACGCGAAATCCCGGCCGGCGCTATGCTAGTCGGCTGAAGACCTCGAGACGCCGCGCCAGCGGCGCGACTGCCTCACGATACGTCTGGTTATGCCTGATGCCGCGCGACGACGCGCGGCCTTTCCCCTTTCCTGGAGGAGTGGATCATGAACGAAGCAGTTCGGATGGAACGCGATACTTTCGGCGAGATCGCCGTACCGGCCGACCGGCTCTGGGGCGCGCAGACCGAGCGCTCGCTGCAGAATTTCCGGATCTCGACCGAGAAGCAGTCGCCCGAGCTGATCCACGCGCTCGCGATCGTCAAGCGCGCCGCGGCGGCCGTGAACCAGTCGCTCGGCGTGCTGGCCGACGACAAGGCGCGCGCCATCATCGACGCGGCCGACGAGATCATCGCCGGCAAGCATCCGCGCGAATTCCCGCTCGCCGTGTGGCAGACGGGCTCCGGCACGCAGACCAACATGAACCTCAACGAGGTGATCGCGAATCGCGCGAGCGAACTGATGGGCGGCGAGCGCGGCGAAGCGCGCAAGGTTCATCCGAACGACGACGTGAACCGCGGCCAGTCGTCGAACGACGTGTTCCCGACCGCCATGCACGTCGCGGCCGCGTACGCGATCGTCAACCACCTGCTGCCGGCGCTGCGCACGCTGCGCACGACGCTCGACGCGAAGTCGAAGGCCTTCGCCGACATCGTGAAGATCGGCCGCACGCACCTGCAGGACGCCACGCCGCTCACGCTCGGCCAGGAGTTTTCCGGCTATGTCGCGCAGCTGGACCAGGGCATCCGTCACGTCGAATCGGCATTGCCGCACCTGTATGAGCTCGCGCTCGGCGGCACCGCGGTCGGCACGGGGCTGAACGCGCATCCGGAGTTCGCGGTGCGTGTCGCCGATGAAATCGGCCGGCTCGCGAAGCTGCCGTTCGTGACGGCGCCGAGCAAGTTCGAGGTGATGGCGGCCGCCGATGCACTGGTGTTCGCGCACGGCGCGCTGAAGACGGTGGCTGCCGGCCTGATGAAGATCGCGAACGACGTCCGCTGGCTCGCGAGCGGGCCGCGCTGCGGGCTTGGCGAACTGTCGATTCCGGAAAACGAGCCGGGCAGTTCGATCATGCCGGGCAAGGTGAACCCGACGCAGTCCGAAGCCGTGACGATGCTGTGCTGCCAGGTGTTCGGCAACGACGTCGCGGTCAACGTCGGCGGCGCGAGCGGCAATTTCGAGCTGAACGTGTTCCGGCCGATGATCGCGCACAACGTGCTGCAGTCGGTGCGGCTGCTCGCCGACGGCGCGCAGAGCTTCAACGACCACTGCGCGGTGGGCATCGAGCCGAACCGCTCGCGCATCGACCTGCTGCTGAACGAATCGCTGATGCTCGTGACGGCGCTCAATCCGCACATCGGCTACGACAAGTCGGCGCAGATCGCAAAGAAGGCGCACAAGGAAGGCACGACGCTGAAGGCAGCCGCGCTCGCGCTCGGCTACCTGACCGAGGCGGAATTCGATGCGTGGGTGCGCCCCGAGCAGATGATCGGGGCGCGCTGACGGAACGACGACCGGCGGAATCGCGGGCGCGGCGCGATGCGCGGCGCCCGCCGCGGTCAGACCGCGCCTTTCGCGACTTCTTCCGGCTTCATCTCGACGATCTTGTCGAGCGCGGCCCGCACGTCGGCCGCATATTTCGCGAGCACCTTCTGTTCGTCGGTCTCGGGCACGAACGGCGGCACCGGCACCGGGTTGCCGTTCTCGTCGACCGCGACGAACACGACGAGGCAATCGGTCGTCTGGCGCAGCACGCCGCCCTTCGGATCCCCCGCATGGACGGACACATGGATGTGCATGCTGGTGCGGCCCGTCGCAACGACGCGCGCCTTCAGCTCGACGAGATTGCCGACCAGGATCGGACGCTGGAAACGGATATTGCCGACACTGACCGTCACGCAATAGCGGCTCGACCAGACGGCCGCGCACGCATACGCGACTTCGTCGATCCACTTCATCAGCGCGCCGCCATGCACCTTGCCGCCGAAGTTCACGGACGACGGTTCGGCGAGGAAGCGGAATACGGTTTCGGTGCGGTCGAGGGCGGCCGGTACGGGGGACGGTTGGGACATCGTGTTGGCTCCAGGCGGCAGGGGCGCTGTAATCGGCCGATTATACGTTGCACTGCGGCAACGCGTCGCGGGGCGCCCCGTGTGGCGCGGCTGTGGGGGCCGTGCCCGGCGTGCATGTGGCCGGCGCCGGTCAGCGGCGCACCGTGATGCCCTGATCGATCGTCCCGTACATCTCGAGGCTGCCGCCGCGCTCGCCGGCCGCGCCCGCACCGCCCTGCGCACAGGCCGCGCAGACGAGCGCCGCCGCCAGCAAACAGAAAATCGTCTTCATCGTTGCGTCGTGTCACGTGCGGCAGCCCGCTGCGGCCGCTTTCGGCCATTCTACGCGCGGGCCGCACGCGGCCGCGGCCCGGTTCGCCGCACCGACGCCGCCGGCGCGTCTGCATCCGACATTTCAGCCGGAACCGAAACATCGAATGCGCGCGCCCACTACACTGGAGACCATCCCGCCTGACGAGACACGACGATGACCGACCAAGACGACCACCACTTTCCGGGCCTGAGCCGCATCGGTTCGCTGATCGCCGACCCGGGACGCGCCGAGATGCTGTGGGTGCTGATGGACGGCAGCGCACGACCGGCTGGCGAGCTGACGATGATCGCGGGGTTGTCGCCCTCCGCCGCAAGCGCCCACCTCTCGCGCTTGACCGAAGGCGGCCTGCTCGCGCTCGACGTGCGCGGCCGACACCGCTACTACCGGATCGCATCGGCCGACATCGCGGCATCGCTCGAGGCACTCGCGAACGTCGCCCGCGCGGCCGCGCCGCATCGCGCGGCGCCGCCGCCGTCCCGCACGGTCCCGGCCGAATTGCGCTATGCGCGCACCTGCTACGACCACATGGCCGGCGAACTCGCGGTGCGCATCTTCGACGGGCTCACTGCGCGCGGCTGGCTCCAGGCGGACGGCGATGCGATCGAGACCACCGAACTCGGCACCCAGGCGCTTGCGCAATGGGGCATCGACGTCGCACAGCAGCGCACGCGCCGGCGCCGCTTCGCGTGCGGATGCCTCGACTGGAGCGAGCGGCGTTCACACCTCGGCGGCGCGCTCGGCGCGGCACTGCTCGAGAGCTTCTGCGCGCACGGCTGGATCGAGCGTGCGGCACGGCCGCGCGTGCTGCGCGTCACCGTGCCCGGACAGCAGGTTTTCGACGAGTGGCTTACGTCCGCTTGACGCCCGCATTGCGTCTGCACGACAACGGCGCGCGATCGACAGGTTTTGTTACATCGCGTGCCATTCGACTTACAAAACACCGAGCATTGAAACAGGCCGAGCGGATATTGTGAACTCAACGGCACGAATCGACGCGCCGCGACAATGACGAAGACGCTCACCATGGCCACCCTGTTCACGCTCAAGCGAACCGCCCGCTGCACGCTGCTCGCGTTCGTCGCGCTTGCGGCCCTGCCCCCCGCATTCGCGCAATCGGCCGGCGCCCCTCCGTATGCGGCCGCGGCACGGCAACCGGGCGGCGACCCGCCCAGCCGTGTCGCACGGCTCAATTACCTGTCGGGCGCCGTGACGACCGAGCCGGCCGGCACCGATACGTGGTCGTATGCCGCCGTGAACCGGCCGCTGACGACCGGCGACCAGCTCTGGAACGATGCCGGTGCGCGCTCGGAACTGCACATCGGCTCGACCGCGGTGCGGCTCGGCGAGTCGACGAGCCTGTCGGTACTGAACCTCGACGACACGACGACCCAGCTGAAAGTGGGGCTCGGCACCGTATCGACTCACGTGCGCGATCTGCCGGCCGGCGGATCGTACGAAATCGACACGCCGAACCTCGCGCTCGGCATCACGGGCCCCGGCGACTATCGCGTCGACGTCGCGCCGAACGGCGCGAGCACGACGGTCACGGTGCGCAGCGGCAGCGCGACCGTCTACGGCAGCAACGGCCAGTATCCGCTGTCACCGGGACAGCAGGTCGTGTTCACGGGCACCGACCTGCAGGTCGCGCAGCAAGCCGCCGCCCCGGGCCCCGACGCGCTCGACCGGTGGGCCGCCAGCCGCGACGCGGCCGAGGAACGCTCGGTGTCGGCCCGCTATGTGTCCCGTGACATTCCCGGCTATCAGGATCTCGACGCAAACGGCACGTGGCGCGACACCCCGAATTACGGCCAGGTATGGGTGCCGAACGATACGCCGGCGGACTGGGCGCCGTATCACGACGGCCACTGGATCTGGCAGGCCCCGTGGGGCTGGACGTGGGTCGACGACGCGCCATGGGGTTTCGCGCCGTATCACTACGGCCGCTGGGCGTACGTGGACGATAGCTGGGCCTGGGTACCGGGCCCGCTGGCCGTCAGCCAGCCGCCGGCCTATGCACCGGCACTCGTCGCGTTCGTCGGCGGTGGCGGCGGCCCCGACTGGAGCGTCGCGCTCACGGTGGGCGGCGTCGCCGCGGCCGGCTGCGCGTGGTTCGCGCTCGGCCCGGGCGAACCGTGGCATCCGGGCTGGGGCGGCTGGAGCCCGCACTACTACGACCGTGTGAACCGCAACATCGTGGTGAACAACGTCAACGTGAACAAGACCGTGAACGTGACGAACATCACCAATATCACCAACATCAACAAGACCTACGTCAACTTCCGTGCGCCGCACGCGATCACGGCCGTACCGGCTTCCGCGTTCGTGCACGGCCAGCCTGTCGCACACTTCTCGCAGCACGTCGACCCGCAGCAATGGCGCAATGCGCATGTCACGCCGGGTACGCCGGGCATTGCGCCGGTGCGCCAGAGCTTCACCGGCGGGCTGCGCAATGCGAGCTACCGCCCGCCGGCGGCAATTGCCCAGCATCCGTACGTCGCCACGCGCAATCCCGCCGTGCCGGCCGCGTATCGCGACCAGGCCGCCGCCCACCTCGCGCAGCAAGGCGGGCGCGTGCCGGGTGCCGGCGCGCCCGTCGTGAAGACGAACGTGCCGGCCGACTATACGGCGCGTCCGGTCCGCGTACCGGGCAAGCCGGGTGGCGGCGCATGGGCGATGCACAACGTGCAGCTCGTGAATCCGCACGGCCCCGTCGTGCAGCCGGCTCGCGCGCCTCGCGGGGGCCAGCCGGCCGCCTTGCAGGCCGGGCGGCCGGGAACACCGATGCCCGGCGTGCCGAATGTCGCGCGGCCCACGAACGGCGAAAACCCCGGCGCACCGCACTTCGCCAACGGCGGCATGCCGCAGGCACCCGGCAACCCGGCGCCGCATCAGGCGTTCGGGCCCGGCAACGGTGTCCCCCATCCGCCGGTAGCGAACAACCGTCCGTCCGGCATCGGCAATGCGCACGCGGCCGAGGCGCCGTCGCCCGCGTGGATGCAGCCGCACACACCGATGGAGCGTCAGCGCCCTGCTCCGCCGACTGCACTGCATGCGGCGGGACAGAATGCGCTGCCGCCCGTGCGCAGCGCGGCGATCCCGCATCCGGAGGGCGCGCCGACGCTGCAGGGCGCGCAGCCCGGCGGCCGGAACGAAACGCCGCGCGCACTGCCGCAACCACGGCTCGACAATACGGCGCAGATTCCGCAGCCGCGCCCGCGCCCCGAATTCCCGACACCGGCGCAGCATGGGCAACCGCAACCGGAGCGGGCGGCGCCCGCGCCGCAACCGCACCCCGAATTCGCGCAACCGGCGCCGCACCGCGAGGTCGCCCCGCCACGTGTGAACGAGTACCGGCCGCCGGCCCCCGCCGTGCATGACATGCCGCGCCCGCAACCGCAGGCGCCGCGCATGGAGCCGAGACCGCAACCGGCGCCACGCATGGAGCCGCGCCCGTCGATGCCCGCACCGCACATGGAACCGCGGCCGCAACCGGCGCCGCACGTCGAGGCACCACACCCGAGTAACCCGCCGCCGCAAGGCGGACACGAAGAGCGGCACCGCCAGTAAGCGCCGCAAACGTGAAACAAAATGGCCCGACCGGTATCAGCCGGTCGGGCCATTTTCCTGCGGGAAGCGGATCGATGCCTCCGCGCGGCCCGGGCCGCGCGATCAGACGGCCATCGGTGCGGTCAGCGGTTCGTGGTGGCGATAGCCGACGAGCGAGAAATCCGACGGCTCGATCCGGTCCAGCCACTCGGGCTCATAGACGCCCGTCTTCGCGTAATCCGGCACACGCTCGGAAATCTCGAGCCGCGGGCTGTCGTAAGGCTCGCGCGTGAGCTGGCGCTGCAGCATGTCGAGCTGGTTCTCGTAGATGTGCGCGTCGCCGATGAAGTACGTGAACCAGCGCGGCGTGTAGCCGGTCAGCCGGCCGACGAGCGCCAGCAGCGCGGCCCCTTCCGTCAGGTTGAACGGCGTGCCGAGGCCGACGTCATTGCTGCGGATGTACAGGCACAGCGAGATTTCGCGCTTCGTAGCGTTCGGCAGGAACTGATAAAGCAGATGGCACGCGGGCAACGCGATCTGGTCGAGCACGGCCGGGTTCCACGCGTGAAACAGGATGCGACGATCGGACGGGTTCTCCATGATCGTGTCCAGGCACTGGCGCAACTGGTCGATCGCCTTGTACAGCAGCACCTTCGGTGCGCCGTCTTCGTCGAAACGCGTAACGATCCGGAAGCCGCGGCGCGTCGCATCGGCGATCTGCGCGTCGGCGCCCGCGTCGAGCACCTTGTAGCCCGGCCACTGGCGCCATTGCACGCCGTACACGTCACCGAGATCGTCGACGCCCTGGCGATACGGGTTCGCAAGCCACTGGGCATTCTCGTTCGCGTTCGCGTCCCACACCTTGCAGCCGAGCGCGCGGAAATCGGCCGCGCTGCGGGAAGCGCGCAGGAAACCGACCAGTTCGCCGATCGCCGACTTGAACGCGAGCTTCTTGGTCGTCACGGCCGGGAAGCCTTGCTGCAGGTCGAAGCGCAGCATCGCGCCCGGCATGCTGATGGTGCGGATCCCCGTGCGGTTCTCCTGCCAGGTGCCGGTATCGAGAATGGTACGAACGAGATCGAGATACTGTTTCATGCGGGTTCCTTCGGCCGCGAGGGCGGCCGTACCCGCCAATTTTAGCAAGCGTGATGCGGAAGCTCCTGCAACGGCGCCGAAAACCCTGTCAGCGTATCGCCGCGATCGCGCATGCCGTGCGCACACATCAGCCGGTAGAGCGTGACGCGCGACACGCCGAGTTCGCGCGCGGCATCCGCGAAACGGCCGCGATGGCGCAACAGCGCCTGCTCGATCGCCTGCCGTTCGGCCGCCTCACGCGCCTCCAGCAGCGACACGGGTGCGAGTGTCGCAAATTCGTTCAGCTCGAGATCGGCGGCGGTGATCATCCGCCCCTCCGACATGACGATCGCGCGGCGCACGCGATTGATCAGTTCACGCACGTTGCCCGGCCACGAATAGCCGTACAGCGACGCGACCGCATCAGGCGAAAAGCCGCGCAGGCGGCGATGTGCGTCGCCCTTGAAACGCTCGAGCATGTGGCGCGCAAGTATCTCGATATCCTTGCCGCGCGCGCGCAGCGGCGGCTCCTCGATCTTCAGCACGCACAGGCGATGGAACAGGTCCTCGCGGAACCGCCCTTCGCGCAGCGCTGCGTCCATGTCCACGTGCGTCGCACAGATCACGCGCACGTCGACGGGCACCGATACGTGGGCACCGAGCCGCTCGATCTTGCCTTCCTGCAGGAAGCGCAGCAGGCTTGCCTGGCTTTCGAGCGGCAAGTCGCCGATCTCGTCGAGAAACAGCGTGCCGCCGTTGGCGGCCTCGACGCGGCCGATCTTGCGCTGGTTCGCGCCGGTGAACGCGCCGCGCTCATAGCCGAACAACTCGGCCTGCAGCAGCGTCGACGGGATCGCGCCGCAATTGATCGCGATGAACGGCGCGTGCGCGCGCGACGAGCGCTCATGAATCGCGACCGCCGTCAGCTCCTTGCCCGTACCCGATTCGCCGGAGATGAACACCGGTGCGTCGGTCGCCGCGACGCGGCGAATCGTCCTGAAGAGCCCGAGCATCGCATCGCAGGTCCCAACCATTTCGCCTTCGCTGCGTCCGGTGCCGACGGGCGGTGCAGCGGTTTCGGTCAGCGCGACCATGCCGTGCGCATGACCGACGGTCTCGACGATCCGCGACGTCTCGTACGGCATCGTCACGTAGTCGAAACAGTAGTCACGAATGAGATGGCGCAGCGTGGCGTCCTGCAACTGGCCGCGGCGCGTCGCCGCGATCCAGCCGATGTGCTGAATGCTCAGACAGGATTCGAGTTCGCGCAGGTCCGAGGGCTTGAAGCCCGGCGAAAAATCGAGCAGCCCGGCCGTCGCGACACCGTGCTGCACGACGCGCCGTACGTCCCGCACGGTCTCCGCGAGATCGACACGCCAGCCGCATTCGTCGAAATGGCCGCGCAACGCGTCGTTCGGCTCGCGCGAATAGTAGATCACATGCCGCTGATCGACTCCCATATGCTCACCCCGTTCCTCAACCGTCTAACGATTGCCGTGCACGTCAGTATGCGTGCGAAAGGATCGAATCGGGGCAGCCGAAGGCGGCTCGATTCGCCATGCCGATGCTCGGCAACGACAAAGCCTCGCATGATGGCGCTTATCTCGCGTCCAGTTATTTTGATCAAGATAGCTTAGTTATAGGCACTGAATACGACAATCCGATTTCAGTGCCGTGGGCGATACGGCCGAATCGCTCAGGAGGTCGATGCATGTCAATCGTCTGCACATAGCACCTGTGCAGCGATGCATGCAGTCATCGACACATGCACCGATTTTCATCCTTGAAGCGTATCGATTGAATCCGCAGTATTCCCGAGCCCCCTCGTTTCAGGCCTGAAACATTTTCAGCCGTTTTCCGACGCAACTCGCAACGCTTGCGCACGAATCGCAGTCTCGACAACGGTCGCGGCGCGATGGCATGCATTTCGCTGAATAGAGAAACCGTCGGAGACAGCGACCATGCGAAAACATCTTTTACTTTCTTTCGTGCCGATGACCATTGCGGTCGCGGCCGCCGGCCCGCCCTCGCCCGTACACGCAGACGAAAGCTCGAAGCCGGATCACGCCATGCTGCTTGCATCGAACGCGCCGGGCATGCAGCACGGCGTCGGGTTCGGCATCGTGACCGTGTCGGCGCCGCAACCGCTGCCGGCCGGCAGGACGTCGGTGACACTGTGGGACGAGATCCCCCCGCCGCCCCAGTTGCCGATGCCGCTCCCGATACCGCAGCCGGGCGACGTGCAGCACGCGATGGAAGGCACCGCACAAGGCAGTACGCACCAATGACCGTCGATCGAGCCATTTGATCAGGATGACGTATTGATCCGGGCAGGCCGGAGAGCATCGATCAGAGGCTGCATTCGCGATCTCTCGACACGAAACGGTTTTGTGCTCCGTCCCCCGGCGGGCACGCTTTTTATTCATTCCGTCGCCGCGACGCGTGGCTTCGACCGTCGCGGCGCACAGCGCCGGAAGGCGGATGCGCGCACCCGGAACCGGTGCGCGCCGCCGTTCCGGTAGAATCGGCGCCATTCCGGTTTTCCTCTCCCCGACCTTCATGACGACGTTGACCCTGATCGTCGCGCGTGCCCGCAACGGCATCATCGGCCGCGACAACCAGTTGCCCTGGAAACTTCCCGAGGATCTCGCCTTCTTCAAGCGCACGACGATGGGCGCACCGATCGTGATGGGCCGCAAGACCCACGAGTCGATCGGCCGGCCGCTGCCGGGCCGCCGCAACATCGTCGTCACGCGCGATGCGGCGCGACGCTTCGACGGCTGCGACACGGTCACGTCGCTCGCCGACGCGCTGGCGCTCGCCGCGCGCGACGGGGTGCCCGAGGCGTTCCTGATCGGCGGCGCGCAACTCTACACGGAAGGTCTCGCACTCGCCGACAAGCTGGTCGTCACCGAGATCGATGCCGACTTCGACGGTGACGCGTCGTTCCCGGCACCCGACGCCGAGCACTGGCAGGAAGTGTCGCGCGATGCGCACCAGGCGGCCGCGCCGAACACGTTCGGCTATGCGTTCGTCGTCTACGAGCGCAAGCGCGGCTGACGCATCGCGCGCAATAAAAAAGCCCGACCGGCTCACTCACGCCGTCGGGCTTTTTTTGTTTGATGGCGGCCGATGCCGCGCGCCGCTTACTGCCCGGCGATCGTCATCTGCTCGATCAGCACCGAGCCCGTTTCCTTCGTGCCGCGCACGATCGAATCGGCGCCGATCGCGACGATATGCCGGAACATTTCCTGCAACGTGCTCGCGACGGTGATTTCCTCGACCGGATACTGGATCACGCCGTTCTCGACCCAGAAGCCCGCCGCGCCGCGCGAATAGTCGCCCGTCACGTAGTTCACGCCCTGCCCCATCAGCTCGGTCAGCAACAGGCCCGTGCCGAGCTTCTTCAGCATCGCGTCGAAATCGTCGCCCGGCTGCGTGTTCGAGCTGCGCAGCGCGAGGTTGTGCGAGCCGCCTGCGTTGCCGGTGGTTTGCGTGCCGAGCTTGCGCGCCGAATAGGTCGACAGGAAGTAGCCTTCGACCACGCCATCCTTGACGACGCTGCGCGCACGCGTACGCACGCCTTCCTCGTCGAACGGCGCGCTGCCCATCGCGCGCGGCACGTGCGGATCCTCGACGACCTGGATGTGCGGCGCGAACACCGGCTTGCCGAGACTGTCGACCAGGAACGACGTCTTGCGGTACAGCGCACCGCCGCTCACCGCCTGGACGAATGCGCCGAGCAGACCGGCCGCGAGCGGCGCCTCGAACAGCACGGGCACCTTGCGGGTGTCGAGACGGCGCGCGCCCATCCGCGCAAGCGCACGCTCGGCCGCATAACGGCCCACCGCTTCGGGCGCCGCAAGATCGGTCGCGCTGCGCTTCGACGAATACCAGTCGTCGCGCTGCATGTGGCGGCCGCTGCCCGCGATCGGCGCGCATGCGATGTAGTGGCGCGAGTACGGGTAGCCGGACAGGAAGCCACGCGACGTCGCGAGCACGAACTGCGAATGCTGGACCGACACGCTCGCGCCTTCCGAATTGCGGATCTGCGGGCTGACCGCGAACGCGGCATCTTCCGCGCGGCGGGCGAGTTCGACGGCCTCGTCGGCCGTCAGTGCCCACGGGTGGTACAGATCGAGGTCGCGCGGGTCGGTTTCGAGCAGCTCGGCTTCAGCGAGGCCGGCGGCCTCGTCCTCGGCCGTGAAGCGCGCGATGTTGTAGGCGGCGGCGACGGTATCCTTGATCGCGCCCGGCGAGAAATCCGACGTGCTCGCGTTGCCGCGCTTCTTGCCGATGAACACGGTCACGCCGACCATCTTGTCGCGGTTGTGCTCGATCGTTTCGACTTCGCCGCGGCGCACCGACACCGACAGGCCGTCGCCCTCGGAGATTTCGGTCGCGGCATCCGTCGCGCCGAGGGCCTTCGCATGGCGAAGGATGTCCGAGGCGATTTCCTTGAGCTGGTCCTGCGTGTGCGGGAAATAGCGCGCTTGTACGTCGAGATTGGCTGCCATCGTCTTGATATCCGGTGGCGGGCGGGCGCCCGCATGTTCAAAATGTTGCGTATCCCGCGATCATAGCAAGGTCCGGGGCCGGACACCGACAAGCTTGGCGTGTCCGCGGCGCGATACAATGCCGTCCATGACACGCAAAACCCGAATCCAGCCGATCGAGCATGCCGTCGAAGACGACGACAATGGCTACGATCGCCCCAGCAAATCCCAGTTGAAACGCGAAATGCACGCGCTGCAGGAGCTCGGCCAGGCGCTCGTCGACCTGCCGAAGGACGCCCTCAAGCGCATGCCGATGCCCGAAGATCTCGCGGACGCCGTGCGCGAAGCCCGCCGGATCACCGATCACGAAGGCAAGCGCCGCCAGCTCCAGTACGTCGGCCGCGTGATGCGCTCGCTGACCGACGACGAGACGGCCGCGCTGCGCACCGCGCTCGACGCGCAGCGCGGCGTGAACAAAGCCGCGACGGCCCGCCTTCACTGGATCGAACGCACGCGCGAACAACTGCTCGCGAACGACGATGCGCTGACCGAATTCCTGCGCCAGCACCCTGAAGCCGATATCCAGGAAGGCCGCACGCTGATCCGCAACGCACGCAAGGAAGCGCAGCAGGGCAAGCCGCCGCGCTATTTCCGCGAGCTGTTCCAGTGGATCAAGGCCGCCGGCGGCACGTCCGATGCGGACGACGAAGCGGCGGACGACGCCGGAGACGACCATGACGACGAAGCGTAACCACCCGGACGAGCTCGTCGTCGGCCTCGTGTCGATCAGCGACCGCGCAAGCACGGGCGTCTACGAAGACAAGGGCATTCCTGCGTTGCAGGAGTGGCTCGCCGGCGCGCTCACGTCGCCGTGGCGCGCCGAAACGCGCCTGATCCAGGACGATGCGCCCACGATCTCCGCCACGCTCGCCGAGCTCGTCGACGTCGCGGGGTGCGACCTCGTGCTGACGACCGGCGGCACGGGCCCCGCGCGCCGCGACGTGACGCCCGAGGCCACGCTGGCCGTGGCGACGAAGGAAGTGCCCGGGTTCGGCGAACAGATGCGGCAGATCAGCCTGAATTTCGTGCCGACCGCGATCCTGTCGCGGCAGGTCGCGGTGATCCGCGAAACGGCCCAGGCCGACCATGCGGCGCTGATCATCAACCTGCCGGGCCAGCCGAAATCGATCCGGGAAACGCTCGAAGGGCTGCGCGATGCCGACGGCAAGTCGACCGTGCCCGGCATCTTCGCCGCGGTGCCCTACTGCATCGACCTGATCGGCGGCCCGTATATCGAGACCGACGCCGCGGTGGTCGCGGCGTTCCGGCCGAAAAGCGCGCGGCGCTGAGCCTGTACCCGGCGCCGGGCGCGTGCCGGCCCGCTCAGGCGGCCGGCGCGGACTCGCCTGCCGGAGCCGACGCAGCCGGAATCAGGAAATGTTCGCGGTAGTACTTCAGCTCGTCGATCGACTCGTGGATGTCCGCGAGCGCCGTGTGCATCGCCCGCTTCTGGAACCCCTTGTAGATCGCCGGCTGCCAGCGGCGGCACAGCTCCTTGAGCGTGCTGACGTCGAGGTTGCGGTAGTGGAAGAACCGCTCGAATTCGGGCATCCAGCGCGCCATGAAGCGGCGGTCCTGGCAGATCGAGTTGCCGCACATCGGCGACTTGCCGGGCGACACGTACTGCGCGAGGAAGGCCTGCAGCTGCGCGGCGGCGTCCGCCTCGGTCACGGTCGACGCGCGCACGCGGTCGATCAGGCCCGAGCGGCCATGCGTCGACTTGTTCCAGTCGTCCATCTTCGCGAGCGTTTCGTCGCTCTGGTGGATCGCGAACACGGGGCCTTCGACGGCGACGTCGAGCGTGGAATTGGTCACGACGACCGCGATCTCGATGATGCGGTCGTTATCCGGGTCGAGGCCCGTCATCTCCATGTCGAGCCAGACGAGGTTCAACTCGTTGCGCACGAGCGCGGGCTGGCTGGTGGAAGCGGCGGTATCGGTCATGAGTCATCCTGGAAAATGGCGGGCAGCGCGCGGCGCCGCCCGGGCGGCCGGCATCGCATCAGCGGGCCCGGTCCGCAAGAACATATAATTCTCGCATAGAACCCTTTGGCGCCTTCGATGTCACCCTTTTCGTTCACCCTGCTGTTCGCGCTCGCCGTGCTCGCGATGGTCGTCACCAAGCTGTGGCTCGCGTCGCGGCAGATCCGCTTCGTCGCCGCGCACCGCAACGGCGTCCCCGCGCAGTTCAGCGCGACCATCCCGCTGACCGCCCACCAGCGCGCGGCCGACTATACGGTCGAGCGCACCCGGCTCACGATGCTCGAGATCGTCGTCAGCGCGGCCGTGCTGGTCGGCCTCACGCTGCTCGGCGGCGTCGGCGCGCTCGACACGCTGCTCACCGGCTGGCTCGGCCGCGGCTACGGGCAGCAGGTCGCGCTCGTCGCCGCGGTGCTCGTGATCACGAGCGCGATCGACGTCCCGTTCGAGTATTACCGCCAGTTCGGAATCGAACAGCGCTTCGGCTTCAACCGGATGACCAAGCGGCTGTTCTTCACCGACATGCTGAAAAACTCGCTGCTTGGCGCCGCGCTCGGCCTGCCGCTGCTGTTCGTCGTGCTGTGGCTGATGAACCAGGCCGGCAGCCTGTGGTGGCTGTGGACCTGGATCGTCTGGGTCGCGTTCCAGATGCTCGTGCTGCTGATCTACCCGACCTTCATCGCACCGATCTTCAACAAGTTCGAACCGCTCAAGGACGACGCGCTGCGCGCGCGCATCGAGTCGCTGATGAAGCGCTGCGGCTTCGCGGCGAAGGGCCTGTTCGTGATGGACAGCAGCCGCCGCTCCGCGCACGGCAACGCGTACTTCACGGGCTTCGGCGCCTCGAAGCGGATCGTGTTCTTCGACACGCTGCTCGCGCGGCTGTCCGGCCAGGAAATCGAGGCCGTGCTCGCGCACGAACTCGGCCACTTCAAGCGCCGCCACGTGATGAAGCGAATGCTCGTGTCGTTCGTGCTGAGCCTCGTGCTGCTTGCGCTGCTCGGCTGGCTTGCACAGCGCACGTGGTTCTACACGGGGCTCGGCGTCACGCCGTCGCTCGACACGAGCAACGCGGGCGCCGCGCTCGTGCTGTTCTTCCTCGCGATTCCCGTGTTCCTGTTCTTCGCGACGCCGTTCGGCAGCCTCACGTCGCGCAAGCACGAATTCGAGGCCGACGCATTCGCGGCCAGCCAGACCGACGCGCAGGATCTCGTCAGCGCGCTCGTGAAGCTCTATGAGGACAATGCGTCGACGCTGACGCCCGACCCTGTCTACACGGCCTTCTACTACTCGCATCCGCCCGCCTCGCAGCGGATCGACCGCCTGCTGCAGCACGCATGAGCCGGCCGACCTCCCGCAAGCCGGCCCCGCGCGCGTCGGGCGCGCAGCGTGCCGAAGGCCGCGTGATCGCGGCGCACGGGCGTCACTACATCGTCGCGCCCGACGATGGCGGCCCGATGCTGCAGTGCTTCCCGCGCGGCAAGAAGAGCGATATCGCGGTCGGCGACCGTGTCGCGTACGAACTCGCCTCGGCCGACCAGGGCGTCATCGTCGAGATCGGCGAACGGCGCAACCTGCTGTACCGTTCCGACCAGTTCAAGTCGAAGCTGTTCGCGGCCAATCTCGACCAGTTGCTGATCGTGCTCGCGACCGAGCCCTATTTCAGCGAGGACTTGCTCGGCCGCGCGCTGATTGCCGCCGAGGCGAACGAGCTGAAGCCGCTCGTCGTGCTGAACAAGATCGACGTCGAAGCCGCGCTGCCGGTCGCGCGCGAGCGCCTCGCGCCCTACCGCGCACTCGGCTACGACGTGCTCGAGCTGTCGGTGAAAGGCTCGCCCGACGACGCGCGCGCGCAACTGATGCCGCACCTCGCCGGGCATTCGACGATCCTGCTCGGCCAGTCCGGGATGGGCAAGTCGACGCTCGTGAACCTGCTCGTTCCCGACGCCGAAGCCGCCACGCGCGAGATTTCGGCCGCGCTCAACAGCGGCCGTCACACGACGACGTTCACGCGCCTCTACCCGCTGGAAGGCGGCGGCGCCCTGATCGATTCGCCGGGCTTCCAGGAATTCGGCCTCTACCACCTGACGGAAGGCCGTCTCGAGCGCGCGTTTCCGGAGTTCCGGCCGCTGCTCGCGGACTGCCGTTTCTATAATTGCCATCATCTGCACGAACCCGGCTGCGCGATTCTCGAAGCCGTCGCCGACGGCCGCATCGCGCCGACACGGCATGCGCTGTATGCGCAGCTCGTGCACGAGGCAAGCCAGATCGTCCGCTGATCGCGCGGCACGCGCGCGGCGGCCAGCCGGTGCCATGCGGGGCCGGCCCTCACCGACAGGAGCCGCGATGCGTTTCAAGGCACCCGATCTCGCGACGGCGCAGCATTGGGCCAACGTGCTCCAGGTGGCCGGCATCGGTTGCGAGCTGCATAACTGCTACGCGACAGGCGCACTCGGCGGCCTGCCTGCCGACGCGTGCACGCCCGAGCTGTGGCTCGACGACGAACGCGACGACGCGCTCGCGCGCCGGCTCCTCGATGCCGCTTCGCACGGCCCGTCGGCCGGCGCCGCGCCGTGGCGCTGCCGGCAGTGCGGGGAGGCGCTCGAGGCCCAGTTCACGGCCTGCTGGCAATGCGGCGCCGTGCGCGACCCGCGCGACGATTGACCCGCACAGCAAAAAGGCCGGCATCAAGCCGGCCTTTTGTCTGTCATCGGGCAACGCACTGCCCCGTCACGACACCCAGACGGCGAGCGTCAGCATCAGCAGGAGAATCATCCACAGGATCACCGCGCGCCAGACAAGGCCAACCGCGGATTGCAGCGTACGCGGCGTGCAATCGTCGCCGACCGTCAACGGACCGCTGTCACCGACCGCCAGCGCATCGAGGCTCGACGGTTCCGCGAGCGGCCCCGCGAGGCGTGCGCCGAGCGCGCCGCTACCGGCTGCCAGCAGGACGCCGTCGTTCGGATCGGGCCACTGGCGCGTATGGTTGCGCCACGCGTAGATCGCGTCCTCGAAGTTACCGACGATTGCAAAGCCGAGTGCGGTCAGTCGCGAGGGAATCCAGTCGATCACGAAGAACGCGCGCTGCGCGAACGTCGAGAAGGCTGCCGTGCGGTCGTCACCCGGCGTCGACCAGCTGCGCGCGAGGTATTCGGAAATCCGGTACAGCACGGCGCCGGCCGGGCCGATCGGCAGCACGTACCAGAAGAACACGCCGAACACGTGACGATGCGATGCGACAACGGCGTGAATCAGCGTATGGCGGACGATTTCGCCGACCGGCATGTCGACCGTGTCGATACCCGTCCACTCGTGCAGGATTTCGCGCGCACGCGGCACGTCATCGTTGTTGAGCGCGAGGTGGATGTCGGTGAAGTAGTGGCTGAACTGGCGGAAGCCGAGCGTGAAATACACGACGACGACGTTCCAGATGAACGCGAGCACGAAGCTCACCTTGTACAGCAGGAAATAGATCAGCGCGACGATCAGCACCCACGGCAGCACGACCGCGAGCCATGCGAGGATGCCGTGCTTCTGCTTGCCTGCGTCGAGACCATGCGCGACGGTTTCCGCATGAAACTGGAACAGCGCGAACACCGGATTGTTCGGCGACAACGCGCGGACCTGTTCGATGATGAGGGCGAGGAGAACCGAAAAGAAAGTCATGCGTGGCGCCGTCTTCGGAGTTATGTCATTTTTTGCATAACGATAGCACAGCGTAAGCACCGGATGGCTGCCGGCGCGGTCGTGCGGCAGCCGGCCTCGCGCGCCAGCCGCCGTGCGCGCCTAGCCGGCGGCCAAGAAGCGGTACAGATTGCGCAACATGCCGGCAGTTGCGCCCCAGATGAAGTAATGCCCGCCGGGTTCGCCATTCGGATAAGGCATCGCAAAAAAACGACGCTCGCCGCCTTCCCAGCGAAACACCCTGACCTGATGGTTCGCGGGATTCATCAGGAACGCGAGCGGCACTTCGAAAATCTCGGCCACTTCGAACGTGTCGGCCTGCACGGTAAACGGCGGATGCACGAGGCCGACCACCGGCGTCACGCAGAAGCCCGTGCCGGTCAGGTAGTCGGGCAACGCGCCGAGGATCTCGACACGCTCGTCCGCCAGCCCGATCTCTTCCTTCGCCTCGCGCAACGCGGTTGCGGTCGCGTCGCGGTCGAACGGTTCGCGGCGACCGCCGGGGAAGCTGATCTGTCCGGCGTGATCGTTCAGGTGGTCGGCGCGCTGGGTCAGCAACATGGTGAGGCCGGACTCGCGAACGACGAGCGGGACAAGGACGGCCGCGCTACGCGGATCGACGCCCTCCTGCAGTCTCGCCTCGTCGGGCTCGACGCTCCACTCGAGCGTGCGCGCGAAACGGTCGCGCAGGCCGGACGGTGTCATCAGGCGGGAATCGATGGCCGGCAAGCCGGCGCCGGTGCCTTCGACCGGCAGGACTTCGGGATCGATGATGGGGCGGCGATTCAATGGGGCTCTCGTGTTTGTGTCGTATCGAGCATATTGTCGCGCCAGAATGAAAAAAGCACCCGGGTGGGTGCTTTTTCCTTACAGCTCTTACTCTTGGGAAGCTGCTGCGGCGCGATCCTTCGACACCAGCTTTTCCTTGATACGAGCCGACTTGCCCGAACGCTCGCGCAGGTAGTACAGCTTCGCACGACGCACATCACCGCGGCGCTTCACGACGATGCTTGCCAGCAGCGGCGAGTACGTCTGGAACGTACGCTCGACGCCTTCGCCCGACGAGATCTTGCGGACGATGAAATTCGAGTTCAGGCCACGGTTGCGAATAGCGATCACGACGCCTTCGTAGGCCTGAACGCGCTTGCGGTTACCTTCAACCACGTTCACGTTCACGATCACCGTGTCGCCCGGGGCGAATTCGGGGATCGTCTTGCCGGCGAGCGCGCGCTCGATTTCTTCCTGCTCAAGTTTTGCGATCAGATTCATTACTGACTCCTTATGCCATCGTGTCGGCGTTGGTACCCGCCTGCTTCCAGGCCTGGCCCCGATAGAGGATGGATTCACATCAGGCACCGCACACGCATGCACGGCACCGCCAATTCCCGCCCGCGACACCGCCTCAAGAGGCGTCTTTCGCTTCGCGTGCGAGGTTCGCAAGCCACGCCTCGTCGGCCCGGCTCAGCAACTTCTCGCGGCGCGCCCGGACGATCAGGTCCGGCCGCTTCCGCAACGTATTCCTCAATGCTTCCTGGCGTCGCCACCGCTCGATCTCGGCATGATGCCCGCCGAGCAGTACGTCCGGCACGCGCATGCCATCGTATTCCTCGGGGCGCGTGTAGTGCGGACAATCGAGCAGGCCGTCGGCGAAACTGTCCTGCACGGCCGACAGCGAATCGTTCAGCACGCCGGGCAGCAACCGCACCACGGCATCCATCATCGCCATCGCCGGCAGTTCGCCGCCCGACAATACGAAATCGCCGAGGCTGATTTCCTCGTCGACGCAACGATCGAGCAGGCGCTGGTCGATCGCTTCATAGCGGCCGCACAGCACGACGACACCGGGTTCCTGCGCCATCCGCACCGCGCGATCATGCGTGAGCGGTGCACCTTGCGGCGACATCATCACGACGCGCGTGCTCGCAATACCCTGTTCCGCCTGCGCCGCTTTCGCGGCATCGATCGCGGCTTCGAGCGGCCTGGCCAGCATCACCATGCCTGGACCGCCGCCGTACGGTCGATCGTCGACCGTGCGGTAGTTGTCCGTCGTGAAATCACGCGGATTCCAGGTGCGCAACCCGAAGCGCCCTTGCTTGACGGCCCGGCTGGTGATCCCCCAGTCGGTCAGTGCACGGAACATCTCGGGAAAGAGCGTGACGACGTCGAACTGCACCGCGCTCTCGGTAACCTGGTTCATTTCAGTAATCGGCTTCCCAGTCGACGACGATGCGACGCGCCGCCTGATCCACCGTTTTGACGTATACGCCGACGAACGGAATCAACCGCTCGTCGGTGGTCGGCTGACCGTCTTTGCCGGTCGCCGGATACTCGACACGCATGATCGCATGCACGCCGTTGTCGATCATCCCGCTCACCTTTCCGAGCGCCACCGATTGCTCGTTGACGACATCGAGACCGATCAGGTCGACCCAATAGAATTCGTCCGCGGCCAATGCCGGGAAATCTTCCCGGCGCACGAACACGCGAAAACCGCGCATGGCCAGCGCGGCATCGCGGTCGCTCACGCCCGCGGGTTGCGCAACGACAGTGTCGCTGTGCGTCTTCGACTGCAGGATGCGGACGGAAAGCCGTTCCGCACCACGCTCCAGCCACCAGCGGCGCGCCTTGAGCAGCGCATCGCCACCGCGACCGGCGTCGGCATGCGTCGCCACCTTGACCCAACCCTTCAGGCCATAGGCGTCGACGACTGCCCCGACCTCGACGGCATCGTCAGGCCAGGCTTGCGCCACTTCGAGACTGCCCTGCTCGGCAGCCTGACCGGCGTTCGCGACAACGTCGCGCTCGACCGGCTTGCGGACGAATGCGCCAAACGACGCACGCCCGCGCCTTGCATTACCGGAATCGTGACCCGCCATCAATGCACCTCACAGCCGGCACGACCGGCACACCGTGCCATGTTAGGCAGCCGGTTGCGCCTTTTGCGCTTCCTTCACGAGACGCTGGACGGTCGGCGACAGTTGCGCGCCAACGCCTTGCCAGTACGTCAGGCGATCCTGAGCGATACGCAGCGATTCGCCCTTCGTGGCGACCGGGTTGTAGAAGCCGACGCGCTCGATGAAGCGGCCGTCACGACGGTTGCGCGAATCGGTAGCAACGATGTTGTAGAACGGGCGCTTCTTCGAGCCGCCACGAGCCAGACGGATGATAACCATATGATGTCCTTCGGGAAAACCGGGTTCGAAACTACTGAAACACGCGATTATAGCCGGAAACCAGAGGTACAACAAACACTTACGCGCAAAAAATCCGCGGGCGGCCGGTTCGCCGGGCATAGAATCGTCGTGTCCGGGACGTTCCACACCGTCATGCCGCCCCTTCGCGCCGCCTCGATACGCCGCAAGCAGCACCGTTTTGCGGCGCTGCTTGCCGGCCTTGCCTGCCTCGTATCCGCAATGGCGTCAGCCGCGCCGCTGCCGGTGGGCGAACTCGTCGTGCCGCCCGGTTTCCACGTCGAAGTGCTGGCCGACGCGGTACCGACCGCGCGCGAAATGGCGTGGTCGCCACGCGGCATCCTGTATGTCGGCACGCGGGAAGGCCGCGTGCACGCGTTCGTGATGCACGAGGGCCGGATCAGCGCGCGCTACGTGATCGCTTCCGGGCTCGACATGCCCGTCGGTGTCGCCTACCGTGACGGCGCACTCTATATATCAGCCGTATCGCGCATCCTGCGGCTCGATCGCATCGACGACCGGCTCGCCACGCCGCCCGCACCCGCCGTCGTCACCGACGCGCTGCCGACCGAACACCATCACGGCTGGAAATTCATCGCGTTCGGCCCCGACGGCAAGCTGTACGTGCCGACCGGCGCACCGTGCAACGTCTGTCTCGCGGATCGCAGCCGCTACGCGATCATCGCGCGCATGAAGGCGGACGGCAGCGGGAGCGAGGTTGTCGCCCGCGGCATACGCAATACGGTCGGCTTCGCATGGCACCCCGATTCGGGCGAGCTGTGGTTTACCGACAACGGGCGCGACATGATGGGCGACGACGTGCCCGACGACAAGCTGAACCGCGCACCGCGCGCGGGCCTCGACTTCGGCTTCCCGTACTGCCATGGCGGCGACACGCCCGACCCCGAATTCGGCAGCCCCGACGTTTGCCGCCGCTACGTGCCGCCCGTATTGAAACTCGGTGCACACGTCGCGGCCCTTGGCATGCGCTTCTATACAGGGCCGATGTTTCCGGCGTCGTACCGCAACAACGTGTTCATCGCCGAACACGGCTCGTGGAACCGCAGCACGAAGGTCGGCTACCGCGTGATGCGTGTTGTGGTCTCGGCAGACGGCAGCCACGCGCGCCAGACTCCGTTCGTCACGGGCTGGCTACGGCCCGACGGCACGGTATGGGGACGCCCTGCCGACGTGCTGCCGCTGCCGGACGGCTCGCTGCTCGTCAGCGACGACTACGCGGGCGCAATCTATCGCGTGACCTATGCGGCACCTTGACGCAGTACAGGGGTGACCGGCCCCGACCGGGCATCGTAGAATGCGTGCCGGGCCGCGCGCCCGCGCCGGCCCGCCGGCCGCCCATGCCAACGACAATACGCCGCCATCCATGTCCAGCAGCACCGCACCGTCCCGCCGCTTCCGCTCCAAGACGCTCACCGCCGCCCTCGCGTTCCTGTTCGGTTCGCTCGGCGCGCACCGCTTCTATCTGTATGGCTTTCGCGACGTGTACGGCTGGGCGCACCTGCTCGCGACGATCGTCGGCATCCCGGGCTTCCTCTTGCTCGCCGCGACCCAGCGCAGCGCCGGCCTCGGCTGGTGGCTTGCGGTACCCGGCGCAATCTCGCTGCTGGCGGCCTTCCTCGCTGCGCTCGTCTACGGGCTGCGTCCCGACGAAAAATGGGACGCGCAATTCAACGCGGAGACGGGCAGGCAAAGCAAGTCGGGCTGGACCGTGATCTTCGTGGTGATCTTCTCGCTGCTGATCGGTGCGTTCCTGCTGATGACCGCGCTCGCACTGTCGTTCCAGACGTATTTCGAGTCGCAGGTCGAAGCGGCCAAGCAGATTTCGCAGTAAGCGCAACGAACGCGACGCACCGGCTTGGCGCACCGATCAGAACAGGTTCAATTGCATGTCGTCGCGCGCCTGCGTCGATCGCGTGCGGGCTGAACGAACAGCAACACGCGGCACCGGCGCTGCGGCGGCCGGCGTGCCGCGAAACTGCGACAGATCGAGAATGCCGTTCGTGCGCTCGTTCAGCCCGAGCCGCTTGACGGCCTGGCGGAAGCGCTGCCGCAGCAGGTCGGCCCAGATTCCTTCGCCCTTCATCCGCTTCGAGAAATCCGAATCGTAGTCTTTCCCGCCGCGCATGTCGCGCACGCGGTTCATCACGCGCTCCGCGCGGTCGGGAAAATGCGCGGCCAGCCAGTTCTTGAACAGCGGCGCGACTTCCCACGGCAGCCTCAGGATGATGTAGCTCGCATGCGTCGCGCCGGCTTCCGCGCACGCCTCGAGCACACGCTCCATGTCGGGCTCGGTGACGAACGGAATCACCGGCGCAATGCTCACGCCGACCGGCACGCCCGCCTCGCTCAGCGCACGAATCGTACGCAACCGTCGCGCCGGCGTCGCCGCGCGCGGCTCGAGCGTGCGCGCGAGATCGGCGTCGAGCGTCGTGATCGTGACCGCCGCCATCACCTGCTTGCGCTCGGCCATCGGCGCGAGCAAGTCGAGATCGCGCTCGATCAGCGACGACTTCGTGATCGCCGCGAACGGCAACCCGCGATCGTGCATCACCTGAATCACGCTGCGCGTGATGCGCAAGTCGCGCTCGACCGGCTGGTAGGCGTCGGTGTTGACGCCGAGCGCGATCGGCTCCGGCACGTAGCGCTTGCGCGAAATCTCGCGCTCGAGCAACTCGGCCGCATTGACCTTCGCATAGATGCGGCTTTCGAAATCGAGCCCCGGCGACAAGCCGAGATAACTGTGCGTCGGACGCGCAAAGCAGTAGATGCACCCGTGCTCGCAACCGCGATACGGATTGAGCGATACGCTGAATGGAATATCGGGCGACTGGTTGTGCGTCAGGATGCTCTTCGCCCGCTCCTCGAATACCTGCGTGCGCAGCGGCGCGGGGAAATCGGCATCGTCCGACTCGTGTGTCCAGCCGTCGTCGACCGCTTCACGCTGGGCGATCTCGTATCGCCCCTGCAGGTTGTCGACCGCACCGCGCCCCTTGCGGGGCACGGGCGGCGCTATCGGAAATTCGTTGTCAGATCGATCGTCCATATGCCCACCCATTCGCCTGCGCCCAATACTGTACATTTATACAGTATTGGGCGCAGCGTGCCAAGGGCGGGATAAAGGGTCCGGCGGCCTGCCGCCGGTACGTCAGTCGCCCACCGCGATCGTCAGCGTCTCCTTGATTTCTTCCATCACGACATAGCTCTTCGACTGCACGGCGCCGGGCAACTGCAGCAGGATGTCGCCGAGCAGCTTGCGGTAGTCGGCCATTTCGCCGATCCGCGCCTTGATCAGGTAGTCGAAATCGCCGGACACGAGATGACACTCGAGCACCTCGTCGATCTTCATCACTTCCCGGCGGAATTGCTCGAACATGTTGCCGCCCTTGTGGCCGAGCGTGATCTCGACGAACACCAGCAGCGCGGCATCCAGCTGGTGGGGATCGACACGCGCGTGATAACCGGTGATCACGCCGTCCCGCTCCATGCGCCGCACACGCTCGATACACGGCGTGACGGTCAGTCCGACCTGTTCCGCGAGGTCCTTCATCGCCATCCGGCCGTCGTCCTGGAGCAGTTTCAGGATGCGCCGGTCGAGCTTGTCGAGCGAGCGTACGGGCTGACGTTGCGTTCTCATTTGTTTATGCTGAAAACCTGAAAAATACGATAACAAAACCTACACATTCGACAATACCATAGCGCAAAAAACTAGATCAGCTAGAGGTTACACGGAGCCGCAGGTGCGCCCGGCCTCGATCTGGTCCCTTCCATCTGGAGCAGCTATGCGAGTCGTCATTCTGGGCAGCGGTGTGGTGGGCGTGGCAAGCGCGTATTACCTCGCGCGCGCCGGTCATGAAGTCACGGTGATCGACCGGGAGGCCGGCCCGGCGCTCGAGACGAGCTTCGCGAACGCTGGCCAGATCTCCCCCGGCTATGCCGCGCCGTGGGCCGCTCCCGGCGTGCCGCTGAAGGCCGTCAAATGGATGTTCGAGAAACACGCGCCGCTCGCGATCCGCCTCGACGGCACGCGCTTCCAGCTCCAGTGGATGTACCAGATGCTGCGCAACTGCACGGCCGAGCGCTATGCAGTCAACAAGGGCCGCATGGTTCGCCTCGCCGAATACAGCCGCGACTGCCTGCAGGCGCTGCGCGCCGATACCGGCATCCAGTACGAAGGCCGCACGGGCGGCACGCTGCAACTGTTCCGCACGCAGCAGCAACTCGATGGTGCAGCGAAGGACATCGCCGTCCTTCAGGAAGCGAACGTGCCGTTCGAACTGCTGTCGCCGGCCGACCTGAAGAATGCCGAACCGGCCCTCGCCGCCGTTTCGCACAAGCTGACGGGCGGCCTGCGCCTGCCGGGCGACGAAACGGGCGACTGCCAGCTGTTCACGACGCGTCTCGCGGCACTCGCGGAATCGCTCGGCGTGAAGTTCCGCTACAACACGCCGATCGATGCGCTCGCGATCGCGGGCGGCAAGATCGCCGGCGTGCAGTGCGGCAGCGAGACGGTGCGTGCGGACGCGTACGTCGTCGCGCTCGGCTCGTACTCGACCAGCTTCATCTCGAACCTGATGAAGATCCCCGTCTATCCGCTGAAGGGCTATTCGATCACCGCGCCGATCGTCAACGAAGCGGCCGCGCCCGTGTCGACCGTGCTCGACGAAACCTACAAGATCGCGATCACGCGTTTCGACCAGCGCATCCGCGTCGGCGGCATGGCGGAAATCGTCGGCTTCGACAAGAAGCTGCGCGCCGCGCGCCGCGAAACGCTCGAAATGTGCGTGAACGACCTGTTCCCGGGCGGCGGCGATACGTCGAAGGCAACGTTCTGGACGGGCCTGCGCCCGATGACGCCGGACGGCACGCCGATCGTCGGCCGCACGCCGGTGTCGAACCTGTTCCTGAACACCGGCCACGGCACGCTCGGCTGGACGATGTCGTGCGGTTCGGGCCAACTGCTCGCGGACCTGATCTCGGGCAAGATGCCTGCGATCCAGGCTGACGACCTGTCGGTACACCGTTACCTGAAGGACGTGGCAGGCCAGACGCGCCCGGCCTACGCATAAGCCGCTGCCGCCCGCGGCAATGCGGGCCTGCTGGCCGGCATCAAAGAGAAAGGCGCCCCGAGGGGCGCCTTTTTCATGACGTCGAGTGTCCCGCGAAGAATCAGAACTGGTCTTCCGTCAACGCGAGCACGCCCTCGTTGCCCTTCGCGCCGACGATCGACGCCTCGAGCGCGCCTGCCTGCACCAGCACCTGCTCCGCATAGAGCTGCGCGATCGCGATCTTCGCGCCGAAGAACGCCGGGTCGCTCGCGCGGTTCGCCTGCGCGGCCACCAGCGCACGCGCCATCTGCCATCCGCACAGCACCACGCCCGCCAGCTTCAGGTACGGCACGCTGCCCGCGAACACCGCATTCGGGTCCTGCTTCGCGTTCGCCAGCACGTAATCCACCACCGACGACAGCGCCTTCGCGCCCTTCTCCAGCTGCACCTTCATCGACGCGGCCGCCGCACCGTCCAGCTTGCCCAGCGCCGCGACAGTCTCGCCGATTTCGGCGATCAGCGCCTTCGCCACCGCGCCGCCGTCGCGCAGCGTCTTGCGGCCCACCAGGTCGTTCGCCTGGATCGCCGTCGTGCCTTCGTAGATCGCCAGGATCCGCGCATCGCGGTAATACTGCGCCGCGCCGGTTTCCTCGATGAAACCCATCCCGCCGTGCACCTGCACGCCCAGGCTCGCCACGTCGTTCACCATCTCCGTGCTCCAGCCCTTCACGACCGGCACCAGATATTCGTAGATTGCCTGATGACGCGCCCGCGTCGCCTCGTCCGAATGGCGGTGGGCAATGTCGCTGTGCGCCGCGGCCACGTATGCCAGCGAGCGCGCGCCTTCGGTCAGCGCGCGCATCGTGCCGAGCATCCGGCGCACGTCCGGGTGATGGATGATCGTCACCGACTGCTTGGCCGACCCGTCCACCGGGCGGCTCTGCACGCGCTCCTTCGCGAATTCCGCGGCCTTCTGGTACGCGCGGTCGGCCACGCCGATCCCCTGCATCCCGACGCCGAAGCGCGCCGCGTTCATCATGATGAACATGTATTCGAGGCCACGGTTTTCTTCGCCGATCAGATAGCCGATCGCGCCACCGTTATCGCCATATTGCAGCACCGCCGTCGGGCTCGCCTTGATCCCGAGCTTGTGCTCGATCGACACGCAGTGCACGTCGTTGCGTGCGCCCAGCGAGCCGTCCTCGTTCACCAGGAACTTCGGCACGATGAACAGCGAAATGCCCTTCACGCCTTCCGGCGCGTTCGGCGTGCGTGCCAGCACCAGGTGGACGATGTTGTCCGCCATGTCGTGCTCGCCCCACGTGATGAAGATCTTCGTGCCGAACACCTTGTACGTGCCGTCGCCCTGCGGCTCGGCGCGCGAACGCACCAGCGCAAGATCCGAGCCCGCCTGCGGCTCGGTCAGGTTCATCGTGCCGGTCCATTCGCCCGAGATCAGCTTCGGCACGTAGCGCTGCTTCTGCTCGTCGGTGCCGGCCGTCAGCAGCGCCTCGATCGCGCCGTCGGTCAGCAGCGGGCACAGCGCGAACGACAGGTTCGCCGCGTTCAGCATCTCGATGCACGGCGTCGCGATCAGCTTCGGCAGCCCCTGGCCGTCGTATTCGGACGGGTGCTGCAGCCCCTGCCAGCCGCCTTCGACGAACTGGCGGAACGCTTCGCCGAAGCCCGGCGTAGCGGTCACGACACCGTCCTTCCAGCTGCTCGGATTGCGGTCGCCTTCGACGTTCAGCGGCGCCAGCACCTCGCCGCAGAATTTCGCGGACTCGTCGAGCACGGCCTGCGCCGTGTCGTAACCGGCGTCCTCGAAACCCGGCAGTTGCGCAACGGCGTCGATGCCCGCGAGTTCCTTCAGCACGAACAGCATGTCCTTGACGGGGGCGTTATAGCTCATGGTGTGTCTCCCTCTTCTCTCTTCTGTCAATGGCGAAAAAAAAGGGGCGCTCGTCGCGCCCCTCTTCTCGTGTGCTTACCGCCTGAGCGTCACACTGCGTCAGCCGAGCTCGTTCACGAGCTCCGGCACGAGCGCGAACAGGTCGCCGACGAGGCCGTAGTCGGCCACGCTGAAGATCGGCGCTTCCGGATCCTTGTTGATCGCGACGATCACCTTCGAGTCCTTCATGCCGGCCAGATGCTGGATCGCACCCGAGATGCCCACCGCGATGTACAGCTGCGGTGCGACGATCTTGCCGGTCTGGCCGACCTGGTAGTCGTTCGGCACGTAGCCGGCGTCGACTGCCGCGCGCGATGCGCCGAGCGCTGCCGACAGCTTGTCCGCCAGCGGCTCCAGCACCTTCGTGTAGTTCTCGCCGCTGCCCAGACCGCGGCCGCCCGACACGATGATCTTCGCGCTGGTGAGTTCCGGACGGTCCAGCTTCGTCACTTCACGGCTCACGAACTGCGACTTGCCGGCGTCTGCCGCTGCTTCGATCTTCTCGACCGACGCGCTGCCGCCTTCCGCTGCCACCGGATCGAAACCGGTCGCGCGCACCGTGATGACCTTGATCGGGTCGCTCGACTGCACCGTCGCGATCGCGTTGCCCGCATAGATCGGACGCTCGAACGTGTCGGCACTGTCGACCGCCGTGATGTCGGAGATCTGCGCGACGTCCAGCTTCGCGGCGATACGCGGCGCGATGTTCTTGCCGTAAGCCGTTGCCGGCGCGAGGATGTGCGAGTAGTCCTTCGCGATGTTCAGCGCGGTCGCTTCGACGTTTTCCGCGAGGCCCGCTTCGAGTTGCGGCGCATCGGCCAGCAACACCTTCGACACACCTGCGATCTTCGCTGCCGCGTCGGCCGCGCCTTGCGCATTGTGGCCCGCGACCAGCACGTGAATATCACCACCGATCTTCACCGCCGCCGCCACCGTGTTCAGCGTCGCGGCCTTGATCGACGCGTTGTCGTGTTCTGCAATCACCAGAATCGTCATTTCTTTCCGCTCCCTCTTACAGCACCTTGGCTTCGGTCTTCAGCTTCTCGACCAGCGTCTTCACGTCCGGCACCTTCACGCCGGCTGCGCGCTTCGGCGGCTCGGCCACCTTCAGCGTCTTCAGACGCGGCGCGACGTCCACGCCGAGGTCTTCCGGCTTCACCGTTTCCAGCGGCTTCTTCTTCGCCTTCATGATGTTCGGCAGCGTCACGTAGCGCGGCTCGTTCAAGCGCAGGTCGGTCGTCACGACCGCCGGCAGCGTCAGCGACAGCGTTTCCGCGCCGCCGTCGACTTCGCGTGCAACCGTTGCCTTGCCGTCCGCGATCGTGACCTTCGATGCGAACGTCGCTTGCGGCAGACCGGCCAGCGCGGCCAGCATCTGGCCCGTCTGGTTCGAGTCGTCGTCGATCGCCTGCTTGCCGAGGATCACCAGCTGCGGCTGTTCCTTGTCGACCAGCGCCTTCAGGATCTTCGCGACGGCCAGCGGCTCGACGCTGTCGTTCGATTCGACGAGGATCGCGCGATCCGCACCGATCGCCAGCGCCGTGCGCAGCGTTTCCTGCGCTTGCGTCACGCCCACCGACACCGCGATCACTTCGGTCGCGACGCCCGCTTCCTTCAGGCGCACCGCTTCTTCCACCGCGATTTCGTCGAACGGGTTCATCGACATCTTCACGTTCGCGATGTCGACACCCGTGTTGTCCGACTTCACGCGGACCTTCACGTTGTAATCGACCACTCTTTTCACTGGCACCAGGATTTTCATGCACACGCTCCAAAGTTACGAATACGACCAGAGGCCATTCTATAGCGAGGCCTCATGACTGCGCGGCCAAGCGGACCCAACCATCATGGTTGTCGAGGATACCGCTTCTTGACGACGCGCCAATGATAGCGAACGATCGTTCTATTTTAAAAGAGAAAAAACCCGGACGCAAAGCCCGGGTTTTCGATCATCAACTCTAATCTCTCCGGGCGTCCCGTTGTTCGCCCGTTACCAGGCGGCAATGACCGCTCCGCCGAACTTGCCTTCGATGAACTGCTTCACATCGGCCGAATGATAGGCCGCGATCAGTTTCGCCACCCACGGCTTGTTCCGGTCCGCCTCGCGGATCGCCAGGACGTTCGCGTACGGGCCGCTCGGCCCTTCGATCGCGATCGCGTCCTGTTTCGGTTTCAACCCCGCTTCCATCGCGTAGTTGGTATTGATCGCGGCCGCGTCGACGTCGCCGAGCGAGCGCGGAATCTGTGCCGCATCGAGCTCGACGATCTTCAGCTTGCGCGGATTGTCGACGATATCGAGCGGCGTCGCCTTCAGCCCCGCGTCCGCGCGCAGCTTCAACAGGCCCTGCTTCTGCAGCAACAGCAACGCACGGCCGCCGTTGGTCGGATCGTTCGGAACCGCGATGCGCGCGCCCGGCTTCAGTTCGGCCAGCGACTTCACGCGCTTCGAATAGATGCCCATCGGGAACGTGACGGTATCCGCGACCTTGATCAGCTTGTAGCCGCGATCCTTCACCTGCGCCTGCAGATACGGGTCGTGCTGGTAGCTGTTCGCATCGAGGTCGCCCGACGCGAGCGCGGCGTTCGGCTGCACGTAATCGGAGAATTCGACGATGCGGATGTCGAGGCCGCTCTTCGCCGCGACCTTCTTCACCGCTTCCATGATCTGCGCGTGCGGCCCACCCGTCACGCCCACCTTGATGGTTTCGGCCTGTGCGTGCGCACCCGCGAACAGTGCGGCTGCGCCGAGTGCCACCGCGAACTTCAGCATGAAGCGTCGTTGCATCGTCTCTCTCCCCTAACGGATCAATTTCGTCTTATTTGTGGCTCAGCCGGCGGACGAGCCAGTCGCCGAACGACTGCACGATCTGCACGAACACGATCAGGATCGCGACGACCGTCCACATCACTTCCGGCAGATAGCGCTGATAACCGTAGCGGATCCCGAGATCGCCGAGCCCGCCGCCGCCGATCGCGCCCGCCATCGCCGAATAGCCGACCAGCGACACGAACGTGATCGTCAGGCCCGCGACGACACCCGGCAGCGATTCGGGCAGCAGCACCTTGAAGACGATCTGCGACGTGGTCGCGCCCATCGATTGCGCGGCCTCGATCAGCCCGCGGTCGACTTCGCGCAGCGCCGTCTCGACGAGACGCGCGATGAACGGCGCGGCCGCGAGCGTCAGCGGCACGACCGCCGCGGCCGTGCCGATCGACGAACCCGTGACGAGCCGCGTAAACGGAATCACCGCGACCAGCAGGATGATGAACGGCGTCGAGCGGACGGCATTCACGATGCCGCCGAGCACACGATTCACCGCGAGGTTCTGCAGCACGCCCTGGCGGTCGGTCAGGTAGAGCAGCACGCCGAGCGGCAGGCCGACGAGCGCGCCGACCGCTCCGGAGATGCCGACCATGATCAGCGTCTCCCAGAACGACTGCACGAACATATCGAACATCTCACTCAACATACGAAAGCTCCTCTACCACCACACCTTGTTCGCGCAGGAACGCGAGCGCCTGCCCGACCTTGCCCGGCTCGCCGCCCGCGAGCACCGCGAGCGAACCGAATGCCTGACCCTGGATCTCGTCGATCTGACCATGCAGGATGTTGAAATCGAGTTCGTACCGACGAATCGTTTCCGACAGGATCGGCTGGTCGACACCCGAGCCCGTAAACGCCAGCCGCAGCAGATGCCCGCTGCCGGTCTTCAGCCGCTCGGCCACGCGCGCCTTCAGCGCGGGCGGCAACTCCTGCGCGATCACGTCGCCGATCAGCGCGCGCGTCACCTCGTGATGCGGCTGCAGGAACACGTCGATCACGCGGCCTTCCTCGACCACGCGCCCCGCATCGAGCACCGCGACGCGATCGCACACCTGCTTGATCACTTCCATCTGGTGCGTGATCAGCACGATCGTCAGGCCGAGTTCGCGGTTGATGCGCTTCAGCAGGTCGAGGATCGAGCGCGTGGTCTCGGGATCGAGCGCGGACGTCGCTTCGTCCGACAGCAGCACCTTCGGCTGGCTCGCGAGCGCGCGTGCGATGCCGACGCGCTGCTTCTGCCCGCCGCTGATCTGCGACGGATAGCGATCCTTCTGCGCGGACAGCCCGACGAGGTCGAGCAGCGGCAGCACCGCGGCCTCGATGTCGGCACGGCTTGCGCCGGCCAGCTCGAGCGGCAGCGCGACGTTGTCGAACACCGTGCGCGACGACAGCAGGTTGAAGTGCTGGAAGATCATGCCGATCTCGCGTCGCGCCTCGCGCAGCGCACCAGCCGACAGCAGCGTGAGATCGAGCCCGCCGACGACGACATTGCCTTCGGTCGGCCGCGTGAGCAGGTTGATGGTGCGCACGAGCGTGCTCTTGCCGGCGCCGCTTCGGCCGATGATGCCGAACACCTCGCCCTGCGGAATCGTCAGGTTGATGTTGCGCAGCGCCTCGACCCAGCCGCCCGGCCCGGGAAATCGCTGCGAAAGATTGCGTAATTCGATCATGTAAACAAAACGGCGGCCGGCTGGCGAGTTGGCCCGCCAGTCGGCCGCCGATGCATCTGGAATAACCGTCGATTTTACCGCAAACCCCTCATTCCCCTTAATAATCGATTTCGATCTTTTCATAACCACACGAAATTAGAGGGACGCCGCTGGCGCGCCACGACGATGCCGCGACTATGATCCGGAACACCGACCAACCGACAGGGGACACGCCAGATGACCGCCACCACCACGCCGGCCGCCGCACCTGCCACCGCCGGACCGGCGCCATCGTCCCCATCCGCGCCGACGATGGGCCGCCTGCGTACCGCCGACGGGCTCGAACTGGCGTCGTACCGCTGGCCGGCTGGCGACGGCACCGAGCCGCCGCGCGCGACGATCGCGCTCGTACATGGCCTTGCCGAACACGCGGGTCGTTATGCCGCGCTCGCCGGCCGGCTGAATGCGGCCGGCATCGAGGTGCTCGCGATCGACCTGCGCGGGCACGGCCAGTCACCCGGCAAGCGCGCCTGGGTCGAGCGCTTCGACGGCTACCTGAACGATGCGGATGCGCTGGTCGCCGAAGCCGCACGCGGCAATTCGCCGCTGTTCCTGATGGGGCACAGCATGGGCGGGGCGGTCGCGGCGCTGTACGCGATCGAACGCGCGCCGGCACGCGGCCACGCGCTGGCCGGCCTCGTGTTGTCGAGCCCGGCGCTCGCGCCGGGACGTGACGTGCCGCGCTGGATGCTTGCTGTGAGCCGCGTCATCAGCCGCATATGGCCGACCTTCCCCGCAATCAGGATCGATGCCGCGCTGCTGTCGCGCGATCCGGCCATCGTCGCAGCCAATCGCGCCGATCCGCTCGTCCATCACGGCGCGGTGCCCGCGCGCACCGGCGCGGAGATTCTCGACGCGATGGCACGCATCGAAAGCGGTCGCGGCGGGCTGCGCGTTCCGGTGCTCGTCTATCACGGCACCGAGGACAAGCTGACCGAACCCGACGGCAGCCGTGCGTTCGGTGCGTGCGTCGGCTCGCCCGATCGCACGTTGACGCTGTACGAAGGCGGCTTTCACGAAACGATGAACGATCTCGAACGCGATCGCGTGATCGACGCGCTGATCGCGTGGATTTATGCGCACGTGCCGGCGCGCTGAGCGCGCCCGGCCCGGCCGGTCACGCGTTCGTCAGATGCCGGCCAGTACGCGCAGGTGCGCGACGACGCTGCGCCCGAGCGCGGACAGGTTGTAGCCGCCTTCGAGGCAGCTCACGATGCGCCCCTGCGCATGCCGGCGCGCCACCTCGACGATCTGCGCGGTCAACCATTCGAAGTCGGCTTCGACGAGGCCGAGGTTGCCGATGTCGTCCTCGCGATGCGCATCGAAACCCGCGGACACGAACAGCATCTGCGGCTTGAACGCATCGAGGCGCGGCAGCCAGAACATGTCGACGGCTTCGCGGATCGCCATCCCGTTGCTGCGCGCGGGCATCGGCAGGTTGACCATGTTCGGCGCCTGGTGATCGACGCCCGAGAACGGGTACAGCGGATGCTGGAAGAAACTGCACATCAGCACCCGCTCGTCGTTCGCGAATGCCGCCTCGGTGCCGTTGCCGTGATGCACGTCGAAATCGATGATCGCGACACGCTCCAGACCGTGTACGTCGAGCGCATGTCGCGCGGCGATCGCGACGTTGTTGAAGAAGCAGAAACCCATCGCACGCGCAGGCTCCGCATGGTGGCCGGGCGGACGCACGCCACAGAACGCATTCGCATAGCGGCCTTCGATCACCGCGTCGGTCGCCGCGATCGCGGCGCCGGCCGCACGCAGCGCCGCGCGCCACGTATCGCGGTTCATCAGCGTATCTGGATCGATCTCGACGTAGCCGTCGACCGGCGTCATGCTCCGGATGTAGTCGATGTGCGCCTGCGTATGCACCCGGCCCAGCGCCACCTCGCTCGCGAATGGCGCGGTTTCGTGCACGATCAGATCGTCGATGCGGCTCGCGATCAGTTGATCCTGGATCGCCGACAGGCGGGCCGGACATTCCGGATGCCATTCCCCCATCTCGTGCAGCATGCAGTCGGGGTGCGTATAGAAAGCGGTTGCCATAAGCTGTCATCCGCGGCGCACGGTGCGCCGCAGGTCTCCATCAATGATGTCCATCGTCTGCCGCGAATTCGCCGCTAACTTACCACAACGGGGGCCTGCCACGCCCCGGCGCGCCGGATCCGTCGGGTATACTGCGCCGAACCCAATCGCCCTGTCCGCCCGCTTCGACATGAATTCCAGCAAGCCTGCCGCCCTTCTCTCCGCGCTGTTCCGTGTTCGCGCTCCGCTCGTCGCGGCCGCTGTCGTCGCGGCCCTCGGCACCGCGCCCGCCGGCGCGCAGACGCAACCCGCGAAGCCCGCGGGCACGCTCGTCGCACAGGCCCAGCCGCAACAGCCGACGCCGCAAGGCCAGACCTTCGAAGAGGAAATCGTTCCGCAGCGTTACGCGAACAACGCGAAGGTCGACGCGTTCATCGACGAGATGGTCAGCCGCAACGGCTTCGACTCCGCGAGCCTGCATGCGCTGTTCTCGCGTATCAGCTATTCGGCGACAGCGGTCAAGCTCGTGAAACCGGCCCCGTCGCCGACGGTCAAGAACTGGCGCGTCTATCGCTCGCGCTTCATCGAGCCGATCCGCATCAACGCGGGCGTGAAATTCTGGAAGGCGAACCAGGCAACGCTGCAGCGTGCATCCGAGAAATTCGGCGTGCCGCCCGAGGTGATCGTCGGCATCATCGGTGTCGAGACGATCTACGGCCGCTACATGGGCAATTTCCGCGTGCTCGACGCGCTGACGACGCTCACGTTCGACTATCCGGACACGCCGAATCGTGACAGCCGCCAGGCGACGTTCCGCAAGAACCTCGAGGATTTCCTGGTCTGGACCCGCGACAACCAGCTCGACCCGACCACCGTGCTCGGTTCGTATACGGGCGCGATCGGGATTCCGCAGTTCCTGCCGAGCAGCATCCGCGAATATGCGGTCGACTTCGACGGCACGGGCCATGTCGACCTGCGCAGCAGTCCTGTCGATGCGATCGGCAGCGTCGCGAACTACCTGAAGCAGCACGGCTGGGAAACCGACCGCCCGGTGGTCTGGCAGATCACGCCCGACACGGGCAGCCTGGGGATCGCACAGGCCGCCGCCGACGGCCAGCCCGAACCGCACTGGGCACTGTCGCAACTGCTGCGCGCGGGCATGACGCTGAACGAGCCGACGGTCAACATCACGACCGAAGCCGGCACGCCCGTGACGGTGGTCGACCTGCCGTCGCCGGGCCGCGCGACCGAATACATGCTCGGGCTCAAGAATTTCTACGTGCTGACGCGCTACAACCGCAGCTTTTTCTATGCGCTTACCGTGTACCAGCTTGGCGAGGCCGTCAAGGCGCAGATGGAAGCGAGCGGCGCACTTCAGCCGAGTACCACCGATACACAGTCGCAGTAAGCACCGCCCGCCCAATGAAAAAGCGCCGCACAAGCGGCGCTTTCTTTTCGTACGCGCGCAACGCGCATCTGCTCGCGTTCAGGCAGGAAACACGCCCGTGGACAGGTAGCGGTCGCCGCGATCGCAGACAATGAACACGATCGTCGCATTCTCGACCTGACGCGCGATGCGCATCGCGACTTCGCATGCGCCGCCCGACGAAATGCCCGCGAAGATGCCTTCGACGGCCGCGAGGCGGCGCGCCATCGTTTCCGACGCAGCCTGGCTCACGCTCTCGACGCGGTCGACACGGCTGCGATCGAAGATCGTCGGCATATAGGCTTCCGGCCACTTGCGGATGCCCGGAATGCGCGAACCGTCTTCCGGCTGCGCACCGACGATCTCGATCGCCGGATTCTGCTCCTTCAGATAGCGCGACGTGCCCATGATCGTGCCCGTCGTGCCCATTGCCGACACGAAGTGCGTGACGCGCCCTTCGGTATCGCGCCAGATTTCCGGGCCTGTCGCTTCATAGTGCGCAATCGGATTGTCGGGGTTCGCGAACTGGTCGAGGATCACGCCCTTGCCTTCGCGCTGCATCTCGTCCGCGAGATCACGCGCCAGTTCCATCCCGCCCTTCACCGGCGTCAGGATGATTTCGGCACCGTAGGCGGCCATGCTCTGGCGGCGCTCGACCGACAGGTCCTCCGGCATGATCAGCACCATCTTGTAGCCGCGGATCGCCGCTGCCATCGCGAGTGCGATACCGGTGTTGCCGCTGGTCGCCTCGATCAGCGTGTCGCCCGGCTTGATGCGCCCGCGCGCCTCGGCCTTGCTGATCATCGACAGCGCCGGGCGATCCTTCACGGAACCGGCCGGATTGTTGCCTTCGAGCTTCGCGAGCACCACGTTGTTGCGCGCGCGAATCTCGTCGTCCGGCAAGCGGACCAGTTGGACGAGCGGCGTATTGCCGATCGTGTCTTCGATAGTTTTGTAAGCCATGGATATACCGTGAGTACGAGGCCGATCAATCGATCGATTGTAAACCAGCACCGCTGCTCGCGCCGGCAACCCCATTGCGGCGATGGAATACGCATGCCGTGCAACGCGTGGACGCCGCATGCGCCGTGCCCACGCAAAAAACCCGCGGCATGCCGCGGGAAGCCGTCGCAACGACGGCGACTGAAGGAGCTTGTTGTCGGCTGCGCGCGACGCGTTACTTCTGCGTGGTGGTGCGGGCAGGTGCGGCCGCAGGCTTGCCGGCGGCCGGCTTGCCCGTGGCCGGCTGCGCGGCACCCGTGCCGGCCGCACCGATCGTCAGGCCTTCCTGCTGAAGCCGCTCGACGGTATGGCCGCCCATGCCTTTCACGCGTGCGGCGAGATCCTCCGCATTCCTGAACGGACCGCGTGCGCCGCGTTCGTCGAGAATCGCCTTTGCCCGTGCCGGGCCGATACCCTTGATGCCGACGAGCGCATCCTCGTTGGCGGTGTTGACGTCGACGGCCGCCCAGGCCGAGGCGATCGTGCCGAGCATTGCCGCTGCGGCCAACCATTTTCTGATCATGTGCTGGATCTCCGATGAATACGGCCGGCGGCTGCCGACCGTGAGACCCAGTCTATCGATGCAACGCTTCCGTTTAAACCTGGCCGGATAGCCAACGCACGTATCGGTCGACGCCTTCCTGCACGGTCAGGAACGGTGCGTCGTAACCGGCCGCGCGCAGTTTCGTCTGGTCGGCCTGCGTGAAGCACTGGTACTTGCCGCGCAGCGCATCGGGGAACGGCACGTATTCGATCAGCCCTTGCTCGACCTGCTGCGCGAGCGTCAGCGGCGGCAGGTTGTCGAGCGCGCGCAACGTATTCACGACCGTCGACGCGATATCGTTGAACGGCTGCGCACGGCCGGTCCCGAGGTTGAAGATGCCCGACTTCTCCGGATGATCGAAGAAGAACAGGTTCACCTTGGTCACGTCCTCGATCGACACGAAGTCACGCGTCTGCTCGCCCGGTGCGTAGCCGTTGTACTCGCCGAACAGCTTCACCTTGCCTTCCGCACGGAACTGGTTGAAGTTGTGGAACGCGACCGACGCCATGCGGCCCTTGTGCGTCTCGCGCGGGCCGTACACGTTGAAATAGCGGAAGCCGGCGATCTGGCTCTGCGCGGTCGGCAGCACACGACGGACCACCTGGTCGAACAGGAACTTCGAATAGCCGTAGACATTCAGCGGCGCCTCGACGTCGCGCTCCTCGACGAATCGCGTCGAGCCGCCGTAGGTCGCCGCCGACGACGCGTACAGGAACTGCGTGCCCTGTGCGAGGCAGGTGTCGAGCAACGCGCGGCTGTAGCGGAAGTTGTTGTCCATCATGTAGCGGCCGTCGGTTTCCATCGTGTCCGAGCACGCACCTTCGTGGAACACCGCGCGCACCTTGCCGAAATCGCCGCGCGCGAAACGTTCGACGAATTCCGACTTGTCCAGATAGTCGTCGATCTCGCAATCGACGAGATTCCGGAACTTGTCCGCGCGCGTCAGGTTGTCGACCGCGATGATGCGCGTCTCGCCGCGCTCGTTGAGCGCCTTGACGATGTTTGCGCCGATAAAACCGGCTGCGCCGGTGACGATGAGGGTCATGATCGTCCTGCCTGAAAAGTGCGAGCCATGCGTGCGGCGCGCTCATCGCGCCGCCGCATGCGCTCAATGAAACAGTTCGTCGTAGTCCACCGTGGCCGTGCCGAGCTTGCCGACCACGATGCCTGCCGCGCGATTCGCGAGCACGACGGCGTCGACGAGCGGCACGCCTGCGCCGAGCATCGTCGCGACCGTCGCGATCACGGTATCGCCCGCGCCCGACACGTCGAACACCTCGCGGGCGAGCGCCGGTGCGTGCAGTTCGCCGGTGGCGGAAAACAACGTCATGCCTTCTTCCGAACGCGTGAGCAGCAGCGCGTCGATGTCGAGTTCCGCGCGCAGCTTCTCGACACGTGCGCGCAGATCGTCTTCCGATTTCCACTGCCCGACCACTTCGCGCAATTCCGCGCGATTCGGCGTGATCAGCGACGCACCGCGATAGCGCGCCCAGTCGTCGCCCTTCGGGTCGACGAGGACGGACTTGCCGGCCGCGCGCGCCTTCTCGATCATCGTCGTGACGTGCGTCAGGCCGCCTTTCGCGTAATCCGACATCAGCACGACGTCGTGCTGCGGCAGCAGCGCATCGAAGCGCGCGAGCCCCGCGAGCAGCACCTCGTGCGTCGGCATGGCCTCGAAGTCGACGCGCAGCAGTTGCTGCTGGCGCGCGAGCACGCGCAGCTTGATCGTGGTCGGCAGCGCCGGGTCGCGCTCGAGATGCGGCGTCACGCCGCTGCTGCCGAGCAGTTCGACGATGCGCTCGCCGGGTTCGTCGCACCCGACGACGCACAGCAACCCGGCCTGGCCGCCGAGCGTCACGGCGTTGCGCGCGACGTTGGCCGCACCGCCGAGCCGCTCTTCCTGGCGCTGCACGTGCACGACCGGCACGGGCGCCTCGGGCGAAATGCGGTCGACGTTGCCGAACCAGTAACGGTCGAGCATCACGTCGCCGACGACAAGCACGCGCGAGCGCGCGAGTTGCGCACGCGGCACCGGAACGACCTCGCGGAGAGTATTCATCGTGTGATCAGCCACGGGAGGACGACTGGGGATCGACATACGGCCGGCCGATCGCGTAGTAGTCGATGCCGAGTTCGGCCATCGCATCCGGCTCGTACAGGTTGCGCCCGTCGAAGATCACCGGCGCCTTCAGTTCCGCCTTCAGGCGCGTGAAATCAGGGCTCCGGAATTCCTTCCACTCGGTCACGATCACGAGCGCGTCCGCGCCCGTCACGGCGATGTCCTGCGTGTCGACGAGATGCAGCCGCGCCAGCGCGTCCGGATCGGTACCGAAATCGAGCGCAAACACGCGCCGCGCCTCGTCGACCGCGACCGGATCGTACGCACGCACGGTCGCGCCGCGTTCGAGGAGCGCGGCGATCAGGCGGCGGCTCGGCGCCTCGCGCATGTCATCGGTGTTCGGCTTGAACGCCAGGCCCCAGACCGCGAACTCGCGGCCGGTCAGGTCGGCACCGAAGCGCTGCTCGATCTTGCCGATCAGCACGTCCTTCTGCGCATGGTTGGCTGCCTCGACGGCTTCCAGGATGCGCAACGGCTGGCCGTTCTCGCCGGCCGTGCGAATCAGCGCCTGGACGTCCTTCGGGAAGCACGAGCCGCCGTAGCCGACGCCGGCGTACAGGAAGTGATAGCCGATGCGCGGATCGGAGCCGATCCCGCGGCGCACGGCCTCGATGTCGGCGCCGACCTTGTCGGCGAGATTCGACATCTCGTTCATGAACGAGATACGCGTTGCAAGCATCGCATTCGCCGCATATTTCGCGAATTCCGCCGAACGCACGTCCATGTAGATCGTGCGCTCATGGTTGCGGTTGAACGGCGCGTAGAGCTTCTTCATCTTCTCGCGCGCGATCGTGCCCGTCTCGTCGTCGTCGACGCCGATGATGATCCGGTCCGGACGCATGAAGTCCTCGACCGCGGCGCCTTCCTTCAGGAACTCCGGGTTCGACACGACCGAGAAGCGATGCGCGACGCTGCCTGCCAGCCCGCGGGCGGCAAGCGCTTCGTCGACCACGCCGCGCACGCGCTGTGCGGTACCGACCGGCACCGTCGACTTGTCGACGATCACCTTGAAGCCCGTCATGTGGCGGCCGATGTTGCGCGCGGCTTCGAGCACGTACTGCAGGTCGGCCGAGCCGTCCTCGTCGGGCGGCGTGCCGACGGCGATGAACTGGATCTCGCCGTGCGCGACGCTTGCCTCGATGTCGGTCGAGAAGCGCAGGCGCCCCGCTGCGCGGTTGCGCGCGATGATGTCCAGCAACCCAGGTTCGTGAATCGGCATCCCGCCGTTGTTCAGGATGTCGATCTTGCGCGGATCGACGTCGAGGCAGAATACGTCGTGGCCGATCTCCGCCAGGCAGGCGCCCGTGACGAGACCGACATAGCCGGTGCCGATGATGGTGATTTTCATAGATGTTCCGGTACTTCCCGGTAATTGACTAACTTGGCCGCCGGGACGAACCCGGCGGCAACCGCAGCGCGTTGGCTCCGCGTGCCGGGATCAGCCCGGCATCGCAGGATCGACGCGACGCGGCGCATAGGTTTCCCAGCCGCTGCAGCCCGGACACTGCCAGTAGAAATTGCGCGCCCGGAAACCGCAATTCTGGCACGTATACCGTGGCAAATTCTTGGTGCGCTGCTTGATCAGCGCACGCATCATTTCAAGTTCCTTACGGCGCGGCTCGTCGGCCGCCGCGATCTGCGCATCGAGCAGGTGCAGCATCCCCGACAGGTTCGGCGACTTCTCCATCTGCGTGCGCGCGAGCGTGTGCGCCGCGTCCTGGCCGCGCAAGCCCGCGATGTGCTGGTATGCGATGTCGAGCAGGTCGTTCGACGGATAGCGGTCGACATAGCCCATCAGCAGCTCGGCGCCTTCGGCGTTCTTGCCGAGCGCGACGTACGCCTTCATCAGCTTGTCGGCGACGAGCGGCAGATACGCCGGATTCTGCGCCTCGACGCGCTTCCAGTGCTCGATCGCGGCCGCATGGTTGCCCTCGGCCGCCGCGGCGTCGCCGGAGAGGATCGTCGCGCGAACGTTCTGCGGGTTCACGGTCAACGCGAGGCGCAACTGTTCGGCAGCCGCTGCCGCGTTCTTGCGCTGCAGCGCGTCCTGCGCAAGTTCGCAGTGAAACTGCGCAATTTCGACGCCGAGCGGTTTGTCGCTCATCGACTCGATGCGCTTCGCCGTATCGATCGACTTGTTCCAGTCCTTCTCGATCTCGTAGATCGTCAGCAGCGCCCGCTGCGCGCCGAGTGCGTAATCGCCGTCGGCGAGTTTGTGGAACGCCTCCTCGGCGCGATCGAGCAGGCCGGCCTTCAGGAAATCCTGGCCGAGTTCGTACAGTGCGTGGTCGCGCTCGTTGACCGGCAGGTCCGTGCGGCTCAGCAGGTTCTGGTGCACGCGGATCGCGCGGTCGGTTTCGCCGCGGCGGCGAAACAGGTTGCCGAGCGCGAAGTGCAGCTCGACCGTCTCGGGATCCAGCTTGGCGACCTCGATGAACGCGTCGATCGCCTTGTCGGGTTGTTCGTTCAACAGAAAATTCAGGCCGCGGAAATACGAGCGCGGCAGGTTGGCACTCTCCGACAGGAGATTCTTAAGGTCATAGCGTGACGCCGCCCAACCGAGCGCGAACGCGACCGGAATCGCGAGCAACCACCAGAAATCCAGATCCATGCGAAATATCGAAGCAGAGACGAAAACCGCGCGATGATCGCGCGGCGTCCGTGTTAAATGACGGGCGGCATCGGCGGCTGGTCGATGACGGCCGGCGTTTCGCGCGCCGCGCGCAGATCGCGCTTCAGGCGCCCGTTCTCGAGACGCAGGCGGAAGATCGAAGGCAGCGCGGACAGCAAGCCAGCCAGCAGCCCCACGGCGAAGAACGCGAGGCCGATCAGGATCAGCGGCGCCTGCCATGAATAGCCGGCCACGAAATTCAGCGTCGCGGTTTGCGTATTGGCCAGCGCAAGCACCAGCAGCAGTACGAACACCAATACCCGGATCAGCCAGACGATAAACTTCATGAAGCCCTCTCTTTGTTGAGGTTTGCCGCGGCGCGCGACTCCCCTTCGTCGCGCCGAATCGACCCGTATTGTAAAGGAAGCGTTTCCGCGGCTGCGCACATCCTGCACGCACCCGTTTCGTCGCAATCGCCGGAAATGAAAAAAGCGCCCGCAAGGGGCGCTTTTCTTTTCAGCCTTCGCCGGATGGATTCCGGGCAATCCGGGTGACGCTCAACGCTCGTCGTCCGGATCGTCAGCCTTCAGCGGCTCACCGGCGCGGCCGTCGACGCGTTCCCGCAATTCCTTGCCAGGCTTGAAGTGCGGCACGAACTTCTCGGGCACCTGCACTTTCTCCCCTGACTTCGGGTTGCGTCCGACGCGCGCCGGGCGACGGTTGAGGCCAAAGCTGCCGAAACCCCGAATTTCGATACGATGCCCTTTCGCCAGAGCGTCAGACATCGCATCGAGCATCGTTTTCACCGCGAAATCCGCATCCTTGAGGACAAGTTGCGGAAATCGCGATGCCAGCTGCGCGACCAACTCGGATTTGGTCATACTTCAGCAGACCTCGTGAGGCTTACTGGTTCTGGCCGTCGAGCTTCGCCTTCAGCAGCGCGCCGAGGTTGGTCGTACCGGTCGCAGCAGCGCTGGTGTCCGACTGCAGGCCGCGGATCGCTTCCTGTTGTTCAGCCGAATCCTTCGCCTTGATCGACAGGTTGATGCCGCGCGACTTGCGATCGATGTTGATCACCATCGCGTTGACCTTGTCGCCTTCCTTCAGCACATTGCGTGCGTCTTCGACGCGATCCTGCGAGATTTCCGACGCACGCAGGTAGCCTTCGATGTCGCCCGTCAGCGTGACGACCGCACCCTTCGCATCGACCGTCTTCACGACGCCGTCGACGATCGAGCCCTTGTCGTTCATTGCAACGTAGTTGCTGAACGGGTCGCCTTCGAGCTGCTTGATGCCGAGCGAAATACGCTCCTTCTCGACGTCGATACCGAGCACGATCGCTTCGACTTCGTCGCCCTTCTTGTACTTGCGAACGGCTTCTTCGCCAGCTTCGCTCCACGACAGGTCCGACAGGTGGACCAGGCCGTCGATGCCGCCCGGCAGACCGATGAACACGCCGAAGTCGGTGATCGACTTGATTGCGCCCGTGATCTTGTCGCCCTTCTTGAAGTTGCGGCTGAAGTCATCCCACGGATTCGGCTTGCACTGCTTCATGCCGAGGCTGATACGACGACGGTCTTCGTCGATCTCGAGGACCATGACTTCGACTTCGTCGCCCAGCTGGACAACCTTCGACGGAGCAACGTTCTTGTTGGTCCAGTCCATTTCCGACACGTGGACGAGGCCTTCGATGCCCGATTCCACTTCGACGAATGCGCCGTAGTCGGTGATGTTCGTGACCTTGCCGAACAGGCGCGTGCCCGACGGGTAACGGCGCGAGATGCCTTCCCACGGATCGTCGCCCAGTTGCTTGATGCCCAGCGAGACGCGGTTCTTCTCTTGGTCGAACTTGAGGATCTTCGCGGTGACTTCCTGGCCAACCGACAGGACTTCGCTCGGGTGACGCACACGACGCCATGCGATGTCGGTGATGTGCAGCAGGCCGTCGATGCCGCCGAGGTCGACGAACGCGCCGTAGTCGGTGATGTTCTTGACCACGCCGTTGACGATCGCGCCTTCCTTCAGCGTCTCGAGCAGCTTCGCGCGCTCTTCGCCTTGGGTTGCTTCGATCACTGCACGACGCGACAGCACGACGTTGTTACGCTTGCGATCGAGCTTGATCACGCGGAACTCGAGCGTCTTGCCTTCGTACGGGGTCGTGTCCTTGACCGGACGCGTGTCGACCAGCGAACCCGGCAGGAACGCACGGATGCCGTTGACCATCACGGTCATGCCGCCCTTCACCTTGCCGGTGATCGTGCCGGTGACGAGTTCGTTGTTGTCGAGAGCCTTTTCCAGCGACAGCCACGATGCAAGGCGCTTCGCCTTGTCGCGCGACAGGATCGTGTCGCCGTAGCCGTTTTCGAGTGCGTCGATCGCGACGGACACGAAATCGCCCGACTGCACCTCAACCTCGCCCTGATCGTTCAGGAATTCCTCGATCGGAATGTAAGCCTCGGACTTCAGGCCTGCATTGACGACCACGAAGTTGTGGTCGACGCGCACGACTTCGGCGGAAATCACTTCGCCGGCGCGCATGTCTTGGCGGGTCAGCGACTCTTCGAACAGAGCCGCGAAAGATTCAGTATTCGGGGTGGAGGTTTGCAGGTCGGACATAAAAATCTGATTGTGCATGGATCGCTGTGCCACGCCGGCCGGAATGGCAGGCTGAAAGGGCCAGATCGACGACCACACGGGGTTAAGGGTTCGAAACACGCTCCGCGCTTGCGACGCGGAACACCTACTGCTACCCGCCTTCTCAGGCGGGCTGGCCGAGCGCCCGGTACCACTGCAGCACCTGGTCGACCGCTTCATCGACCGAAAGCGCCGACGTATCGAGCAGCTTGGCATCTGCCGCAGGCTTCAGCGGCGCGGCCGCGCGATTGCTGTCGCGCGCGTCACGTTCACGAAGATCCCGGAGCAAGTCATCTATATTAGCAGAAAAACCTTTTTGCATCAATTGCTTATGCCGTCTGGTCGCGCGCGCCTCGGCGCTGGCCGTCAGGAACACCTTCAACACGGCGTCCGGGAAGATCACGGTGCCCATGTCGCGCCCGTCTGCAACGAGGCCCGGCGTCTTGCGGAACGCGCGCTGACGCGCGACGAGCGCGATGCGCACCGGCCCATGCACGGCAATCGCCGATGCGCGGTTGCCGACCGCTTCGGCACGGATGTCGTTCGACACATCGACGCCGTCGAGCTGCGCGCAGCCCTCCCGGAACGTGATGTGGAGATCGTCGATCAGCTTCACCAGCGCGTCGATGTCCTCTGCCGCGATGCCGTAGCGCACGCTCGCGAGCGCGGCGAGGCGGTACAGCGCGCCGCTGTCGAGCAGGTGGAAGCCAAGATGCGCGGCGACGAGCGCGGCGACGGTGCCCTTGCCGGAAGCAGTGGGACCGTCGATCGTGATGACGGGAGTCGGGTGAAAGGGTCGGGTCGATTTCATCGGAACAGTCGGGTCAGGCTTTGGCGAGCGCGGCGAAGCGGTCGAAATAGTCGGGGAACGTCTTGCCGACGCACTTCGGATCGTTGATCCGCACGGGCACACCGCCCAGGCTGACGAGCGAGAAACACATCGCCATCCGGTGATCGTCGTACGTGTCGATCGCCGCGTTCGGCGTGAGCTTTTCCGGCGGCGTGACGACGAGATAGTCAGGGCCTTCCTCGACGATCGCGCCGACCTTGCGCAGTTCGGCCGCCATCGCCGCGATGCGGTCGGTTTCCTTCACGCGCCAGCTTGCGATGTTGCGCAGCGTGCTCGGGCCGGCGGCGAACAGCGCCGCGACCGCGATCGTCATCGCCGCATCGGGAATCAGGTTGAAGTCCATGTCGATCGGCTCGAGCTTGCCGTGGTCGTGGCCGATGCCGCGCACTTCGATCCAGTCGTCGCCCATCGTCACGTTCGCGCCCATCTGCATCAGCGCGTTCGCGAAGCCGACGTCGCCCTGGATGCTCGCGCGCCCCACGCCCTCGACACGCAGCGGCCCGCCGCCGAGCGCGCCAGCCGCGAGGAAATACGACGCCGACGATGCGTCGCCCTCGACCATGATCTGCCCCGGCGATTTGTAGCGAACCCCGGCCGGCACGACGAAGCGCTGCCAGCCGTCGCGCTCGACGGTCACGCCGAAGCGCTCCATCAGCCGGATCGTGATGTCGATGTACGGCTTCGAGATCAGCTCGCCGTCGATCTCGACGACGATCCGGCCGTCCTTCGCCTTCACGAGCGGCAGCGTCATCAGGAGCGCCGTGAGGAACTGGCTCGACACGTCGCCGCGCACGCGGATCGGCGCATCGACCGAGATCGTCGCGGGTTTGATCCGCAGCGGCGGGAAGCCTTCGTTCAGCTCGTAGTCGATCTGCGCGCCGATCTGGCGCAGGCCGTCGACGAGATCGCCGATCGGCCGCTCGTGCATGCGCGGCACGCCGTGCACGCGATAGTCGCCGCCGTTCACCGCGAGCGCGGCGGTCAGCGGCCGCACGGCCGTGCCCGCGTTGCCGAGGAACAGGTCGGCCGTCTTCGCGGTGAATGCGCCGCGCGTGCCCGTGACGACACAGGTATCGCCGTCGCGCGCGAGCTTCACGCCGAGCTTGCCGAGTGCGTCGAGCATCACGCGCGTGTCGTCGGAGTCGAGCAGGTTGGTGATCGTCGTTTCGCCTTCGGCCAGCGCCGCGAGCAGCAGCACGCGGTTCGAAATGCTCTTCGAGCCGGGCAGGCGCACGGTGCCCGATGCGCTGGAGTACGGGCCGAGATCGAGATAGTCCATGGGAATCGTCCTGTTATTTCTTGACCGGTTCGGCAGCGGGCGCGCCGCCGCGCTCCTGCCATGCCTTGCGCGCGGCGCGCGAACGCGTGAACACGGCTTCGAGCGCCGCGCCGTCGCCGGCGTCGATCGCCGCGCGCAGCCGCGTGAGCACGCGCGTATAGCCGTCGAGCTCGTCGAGCAGCGCCGCGCGATTCGCGACGCACACGTCGCGCCACATCTCCGGGCTCGACGCCGCGATGCGCGTGAAATCGCGGAAACCGCCCGCCGCGTACGAGAATTTGAGTTCCGCGTCGGCCTCGCCGAGGATCTGCTCGACGAGCGCGAACGACAGCACGTGCGGCAAATGGCTGATCGACGCAAACACGCGATCGTGCTGCTCCGTGCTCATCGTGCGCACGTCGGCGCCGGTCGCACGCCACATCGCGTCGATCCGCGCGACGGATTCGGGCGCATTCTCCGGCAGCGGGCACAGCACCACGTTGCGACCGACGTACAGATCCGGCAACGCGGCCTCGACGCCGCTCGACTCGCGACCGGCAATCGGATGCCCCGGCACGAACTGCGCGATGCGTGCGCCGAGCGCGTCTCGCGCGGCCGCGACGACATCGGACTTGGTGCTGCCGGCATCGGTGACGATCGTCGCCGCTTCAAGCCACGGCGCGATGCGCTTGAGCAACGGGCCCGTTTGCGCAACAGGTGCCGCCAGCAGCACGAGATCGGCGCCGGCCAGCGCGTCGCGCAATTGCGCGTCATCGTCGAGTGCCGCCGCGCGATCGATCACGCCGAGCGCGAGCGCGCGCTCGACCGACGCACGCGAACGGCCCACGCCGACGACCTCGCCCGCACCGCCCGGCGCGCGTTCGCGCAGCGCGCGGGCCAGCGATCCGCCGATCAGGCCGACGCCGAAAATGACCAGTTTGTTGAATGCAAAGCCTGACACGACAAGAGCCAAGTTACGCGCGCGGAACGACGCCCCGCATGCGAAATTCCAGATTCCGGGCAACGGGCCCGCACCCGGCGCAACCTGCGCCGGACGCGGGCCGAACCCGCCTTCGGCAGCGCCAACCGGCCTGCCCTGCCCGCCTCGCCGCAACGCCTGCCCGAGCAGGCGACGGGCCGCCGCGCATCAGCGTGCGCGCGGATACGAACCGAGTATCTTCAGGAACGCGGCCTTCTGGCCGAGTTCCGCGAGCGCGGCCGCCACCGCCGCATCGTCCCGGTGCCCTTCGATATCGATGTAGAAGTAGTACTCCCACGTGCCGACGCGCGCCGGGCGCGACTCGAAGCGCGTCATCGACACACCGTGCCGCGCGAGCGGCTCGAGCAGCTTGAACACGGCGCCCGGCTCGTTCTTCACCGACACGATCAGCGACGTCTGGTCGTGACCGCTTTGCCCGGCCGGCTGCTTACCGACGATGACGAAGCGCGTGCGGTTGTGCGGATCGTCCTGGATCAGCGAGAACGCGATCTGCAATCCGTAGTGCGCGGCCGCACGGTCGCCCGCGATCGCCGCGACGGTCGGATCGGCCGCCGCGAGACGCGCGGCCTCCGCGTTGCTCGCCACGGCCTGCCGCTCGAGCTGCGGCGCATTCGCCGCGAGCCACTGCTGGCATTGCGCAAGCGCCTGCGCATGCGCGCAGACGCGCTTCACGCCGTCGAGCGTGCCGCCCTGCGTCAGCAGGTTGTGATGGATCGGCAGCGCGAGTTCACCGCTGATCAGCAGTTGCGTTTGCAGCAGCAGGTCGAGCGTGCGCGACACGGCGCCTTCGGTCGAATTCTCGACCGGTGCGATGCCGTATGCGGCAGCCCCGGCCTCGACCGAGCGGAATACTTCGTCGATCGACGGGCACGGCAGCCCTTCGATCGACTGGCCGAAATACTCGAGCATCGCCTGCTCGCTGTACGTGCCGACCGGCCCGAGGAACGCGACGTGAATCGTCTGCTCGAGCGCGCGGCTCGCGGCCATGATCTCGCGCCAGATGGCGCTGATGTGCTCGCTCGCGAGCGGCCCCGCGCTCATGTCCTGCAACCGCGCGATCACCTGCAGCTCGCGCTCCGGCCGGAACACCGGCGCGTTGAAATGCTTCTTGACCTCGCCCACCTCCAGCGCCACCGCGGCGCGCTGGTTCAGGAGCGCGATCAGCTGCGCATCGATCGCGTCGATGCGATCGCGCAGCGGTTTCAGGCGGGAATTCAGTTCGTCGTCCATGCGTTTTGCCGTGCTGTTTGAACAGCGCCGCCGTCAGGCGCCGCGCTGCTCGAAGTCCTTCATGTACTCGACGAGCGCTTTCACGCCCTCGAGCGGCACCGCGTTGTAGATCGACGCCCGCATACCGCCGACGGACTTGTGGCCCTTCAGCTGCAGCAGCCCGCGCGCCTTTGCGCCGGCAAGGAAGTCTTCGTTGCGCGTTTCGTCGGCCAGGAAAAACGGCACGTTCATTCGCGAACGTGCTGCCGGCTCGACCTTGTTCAGATAGAAACTGCTCGCATCGATCGTGTCGTAGAGCAGCTTCGCCTTTTCGATATTGCGGGCCTCGATCGCCTCGAGACCGCCCTGCCGCTTCAGCCACTGGAATACCAGACCCGCGATGTAGATCGCGTAGGTGGGCGGCGTGTTGTACAGCGAGTTGTTCGCGGCGATGGTCTTCCATTCGAACGCGGACGGGCAGATCGACAGCGAGCGGTCGAGCAGGTCCTCGCGCACGATCACGAGCGTCACACCGGCCATCCCGATGTTCTTCTGCGCACCGCCGAACAGCACACCGTACTTCGCGACGTCCATCGGACGCGACAGGATGTGCGACGAGACATCCGCGACCAGCGGCACGTCGCCGAGATCGGGAATCTCGAACGTCTCGACGCCGTCGATCGTCTCGTTGGTGCACAGATGCACGTAGGCCGGATCGTCCGACAGTTGCCATTCGGCGCGCGCGGGCGCACGCGTGAAGCCGTTTTCCGTCTTGCCGGTTGCGGCGAGATGCGGCGTGCCGTATTTCTTCGCTTCGCTGAACGATTTCTGCGACCACGAGCCCGTCACGACGAAGTCGGCCGTCTTGCGCGAGCCGAGCAGGTTCATCGGCACGATCGCGTTTTCGGCAATACCGCCGCCCTGCAGGAACAGGATCCGGTGGCTTGCCGGCACGCCAAGCAGGTCGCGCAGGTCGGTCAGCGCGGCCTCGTGGATCGACATGAACTCCTTGCCGCGATGGCTCATCTCCATCACGCTCATACCGCTGCCGTGCCAGTCGAGCATTTCGTCGGCGGCTTGCCGCAGCACTTCCTCGGGCATCGCCGCAGGGCCGGCGGAGAAATTAAAGACGCGCATCGTGAAAACCTCGGAGGGACGCGACCGGCTCGCCGCCGGCAGAACGCGCCAGAAAAGAAATGGCCGCTTGCGCTCGCGCGCAAACGGCCATTATCGCACTGTCGTCAGGCTCCCGCCAAACCCGGCCGAACGGCCGGTGGCGTGCCCGGACGGCTTTACTTGCCCGGCTTGACTGCTGCGACTTCCTTGTCAGCCTGCGTACGCGTTGCCTGGATCGCTTGCGGCATGTACTTCTGCATCAGGCCGTTGACCACGTCGCGACCGACCTGATCCTGAACCTGGATGAACTTGCGGCCCGTCGGGCTCTTGTAGAACGTCGTCAGATCCTTGATCTCCGACGTGCTGTAGTACTTCGCGTAGGCGTCGTACTGAGCCGACATCGCGTCGTTCTGGAACTGTTGCGTACCGAACACCTTGCCTGCGCCGTCGACCAGCTTCGGCACCGCGTTCTTCTGCAGCGTCGGAACGGCAGCTTGCTTCTGCTTGTCGTTCAGCGTCTTGTTTTCCGACAGCGCGTCCGACAGGATTGCCGGCACGAGTTGCTTGGCCTGCATTTCGGCGCTGTTGCCGATTGCCGACACGAGCTTCGGCGCGTCGATCGCGTCGAGCAGATCCTTGATCGCAGCCTTCTTGTCGGCGTCGATCGGCGCAGCTGCCGCGGCAGGCGCCGGTGCGGAATTCGACAGCGCTTGCGCCATCGCGAACGTCGGCACCAGTGCAGCCAGCAGGACCAGTTGCTTGAATTGCTTTTGCATCATCACTCCCTTTTGGAAATATGAATGGTTGCTCGCCGGCCGCGGCGCTTCACGCCCGCGGCGGCCAGAGTCTCATCCGTTCTTCAGGCTTCGCCGTCCGACGCCTCGTCGGCCTCGCCATCGCCCTCTTCAGCCTCCGCGATCTGCTGCAGGCCGGAGAGCTTGGTACCCTCATCGAGACTGATGAGTGTAACACCTTGCGTGGCACGCCCCATCTCGCGAATCTCCGAGACACGGGTGCGAATCAACACGCCGGCCGTCGTGATCAGCATGATCTGATCTTCGGCGTCGACGAGCGTGGCAGCCACGACCTTGCCGTTACGCTCCGACGTCTGGATCGCGATCATACCCTTCGTGCCGCGGCCGTGACGCGTGTACTCGGTGATCGGCGTGCGCTTGCCGTAGCCGTTCTCGGTCGCGGTGAGCACCGTCTGCTCCTCGCTGCCGGCAACCAGCATCGCGATGACCTGCTGCCCGTCCTCGAGCTGCATGCCGCGCACGCCTCGCGCTTCGCGCCCCATCGGACGCACGTCGTTCTCGTCGAAGCGCACGGCCTTGCCGGAATCGGAGAACAGCATCACGTCGTGCGCACCGTCGGTGATCGACGCACCGATCAGGTAGTCGCCCTCGTCGAGGCCGACCGCGATGATGCCCTTCTTCATCGGACGGCTGAATGCCTCGAGCGGCGTCTTCTTCACGGTGCCGAGCGACGTCGCCATGAAGATGAACTTGTCGGCCGAGAACTCCTTGACCGGCAGCACGACGTTGATCTTCTCGCCTTCCTGCAGCGGGAACATGTTGACGATCGGGCGGCCGCGCGAGTTGCGCGACCCCTGCGGCACTTCATAGACCTTGACCCAGTACACGCGGCCGCGGTTCGAGAAGCACAGGATGTAGTCGTGCGTGTTCGCGATGAACAGCGTCTCGATCCAGTCGTCTTCCTTCATCTGCGTCGCCTGCTTGCCGCGGCCGCCGCGCTTCTGCGCGCGGTACTCGGACAGCGGCTGCGACTTCACGTAGCCCGCGTGCGACATCGTGACGACCATGTCCTGCGGCGTGATCAGATCCTCGGTGTTCAGCTCGGTCGCGTTCAGCTCGATCTTCGAGCGGCGCGCGTCGCCGAATTCGGCCTTCACCGAGGTCAGCTCCTCGCCGATCATCGTCGTGATCCGCTCGGGGCGTGCGAGGATGTCCAGCAGGTCGGCGATTTGCGCCATCACTTCGCGGTACTCGCCGATGATCTTGTCCTGCTCGAGGCCGGTCAGGCGCTGCAGGCGCATCTGCAGGATTTCCTGGGCCTGCGTGTCGGACAGGCGGTACAGCCCGTCGCTCTGCATGCCGAACGCCGGGTTCAGGCCTTCCGGGCGGTACGCGGAGCGGCCGCCGGCCGCCGCGTTCTCGCTCTCGGCGCGCGTGAGCATCTCGCGCACGAGCGACGAATCCCACGGCTTCGCCATCAACTCCGCCTTCGCGATCGGCGGCGTCGGCGCTGCCTTGATGATCGCGATGAACTCGTCGATGTTGGCGAGCGCGACCGCGAGACCTTCGAGCACATGGCCACGTTCACGGGCCTTGCGCAGTTCGTAGATCGTGCGGCGCGTCAGCACTTCGCGTCGGTGCGACAGGAAGCACTGCAGGATTTCCTTCAGGTTCAGCAGCTTCGGCTGGCCGTCGACCAGCGCGACCATGTTCATGCCGAACGTATCCTGGAGCTGCGTCGCCTTGTACAGGTTGTTCAGCACCACTTCCGGCACTTCACCGCGCTTGAGCTCGATCACGACGCGCATGCCGCTCTTGTCGGACTCGTCGCGGATGTCGGAGATGCCTTCGAGCTTCTTCTCGTTGACGAGTTCGGCGATCCGCTCGAGCAGCGAGCGTTTGTTCACCTGGTACGGCAGCTCGTCGACGATGATCGCCATCCGCTGGCCGCGGTCGATCTCCTCGAAGTGCGTGGCCGCGCGCATCACGACGCGACCGCGCCCGGTGCGGTAGCCGTCGCGCACGCCGGCGACGCCGTAGATGATGCCGGCCGTCGGGAAATCCGGCGCCGGGATGATCTCGATCAGCTCGTCGATCGTCGCTTCCGGGTTACCCAGCAGGTGCTGGCACGCGTCGACGACTTCGTTCAGGTTGTGCGGCGGGATGTTGGTCGCCATGCCGACCGCGATGCCCGACGAGCCGTTGATCAGCAGGTTCGGGATGCGCGACGGCAGGACCGACGGCTGCATTTCGTTGCCGTCGTAGTTCGGCTCGAAATCGACCGTTTCCTTGTCGATGTCGGCGAGCAGCTCGTGACCGATCTTCGCCATGCGAATTTCGGTGTAACGCATCGCTGCGGCATTGTCGCCGTCGATCGAGCCGAAGTTGCCCTGCCCGTCGATCAGCATGTAGCGCAGCGAGAAGTCCTGCGCCATCCGCACGATCGTGTCGTACACCGCGGTGTCGCCGTGAGGATGGTACTTACCGATCACGTCACCGACGATACGCGCCGACTTCTTGTACGCGCGGTTCCAGTCGTTGTTCAGTTCGTGCATCGCGAACAACACGCGCCGATGCACGGGCTTCAAGCCATCGCGGACATCCGGGAGGGCACGTCCGACGATCACGCTCATCGCGTAATCGAGATACGAACGGCGCATTTCCTCCTCTAGGGAGGTGGGCAGGGTCTCTTTGGCGAATTGATCCATGTATCCGTATCGTTTCGGAGCGAAGACGGCGAACGCCTTTCGCGTGGGCGCTGCATGCGCAACGCAACGCGAGATTCTAACATGCGCCCATCAGCCGCCAATTCGCCGCCCCCTCTATATATAAATAGCGAAAATCGCGGCCACGTCGATTCGACCGAAATCGCACGCGACTCGACGCCGCCGACGATCCCCTCACACTTGTTTCATGCGCACGAGTAAACAACCACGCACATTCGCGCAATTTCGCCGACACACTCTTGACAATCTCTAAAAGTTGCGGCAGGGCGGTGTTGCGCATGCACCACAAAGTTGAAGCGATCTTAGGGTGGGGAGGATTTTTTTTCGTAGGAAGGGAACGATATGGCAAAATGCCAACGCACTGAAAGTTAGACGCTGCTCGAAGTCTACACAGAGCGGTGCCGCGTTTTTTGTGCCGCACCAATGTTATACTTCGAGCAATGTATGACTTGTCACCGTCAACAGGCTCGCAGTAAACCTGCGGTAATCTCAATTTCGAGAGGAGAAATATGAATAAACTTTCAAAGCTCGCGTTCATTGCAGCTACCGCAGTTATGGCTGCATCCGCTTCGGCACAGTCGGTGCCGGCGTCGCGTCAAGCCGTCAATGACAACTGGGTGAACGGCACGGGCGAATGGGTGTGGATGAACGGCACGAACGAGCTCTGCTGGCGCGATGCGTTCTGGACGCCGGCCACCGCCAACGCGAAGTGCGATGGCGCACTGGTCGCCCAGGCACCGCAGCCGCCGGTCGCTCCGGTCGCTCCGGCTATCTCGAGCCAGAAGATCACGTATCAAGCTGACGCACTGTTCGACTTCGACAAGGCAACGCTCAAGCCGCTGGGCAAGCAAAAGCTGGACGAACTGGCTTCGAAGATCGAAGGCATGAACACGGAAGTGGTCGTCGCAACGGGCTACACGGACCGCATCGGTTCGGACAAGTACAACGACCGTCTGTCGCTGCGCCGTGCGCAAGCCGTGAAGTCGTACCTGGTCAGCAAGGGTGTGCCGGCCAACAAGATCTACACGGAAGGCAAGGGCAAGCGCAACCCGGTCACGACGGGCTGCAACCAGAAGAACCGCAAGCAACTCATCGCCTGCCTCGCACCGGATCGCCGCGTGGAAGTCGAAGTGGTTGGTACGCAAGAAGTCCAGAAGACGACCGTTCCGGCAAACTAAGCCGCGGTTTTCGACTGCTTCAAAGCCCCGCCCCGGCGGGGCTTTTTCTTTGACGCCCGTCCAGGCGCCTGCCGCTTCGCCGCTCGTCCGCTTCTTATATACTCGGGGCTGACGAATCGCAGTACCGCCCTCCTCTCGTAGCCCGTTTGCCGACATGACCAACGCCGATCCGCACGAACTCCAGAAATTCAGCGACCTCGCCCATCGGTGGTGGGATCCGAACGCCGAATTCAAGCCGCTGCACGACCTGAACCCGGTCCGCCTCGGCTGGATCGATGCGCATGCGCACCTCGCCGGCAAGCGTGCACTCGACGTCGGCTGCGGCGGCGGCATCCTGTCCGAATCGATGGCCGGACTCGGCGCACAGGTGAAAGGTATCGACCTGTCGACCGAAGCGCTCGGCGTCGCCGACCTGCACAGCCTCGAAAGCGGCATCACTGTCGACTATGAAGCCATCGCAGCGGAAGCGATCGCCGCGCGTGAACCGGGCACCTATGATGTCGTCACGTGCATGGAGATGCTCGAGCACGTGCCGTCTCCCGGCGATGTCGTCGCCGCGTGTGCGACGCTCGTGAAGCCGGGTGGCTGGGTGTTCTTCTCGACGCTGAACCGCAACCTGAAGGCCTACCTGTTCGCCGTGATCGGCGCGGAGTACATCGCGCAAATGCTGCCGAAGGGCACGCACGACTACGCGCGCTTCATCCGCCCATCGGAACTGGCCGGCTTCGTGCGTGCGACAGATCTGCACATCGTGGAGATCAAGGGCATCACGTATCACCCGATCGGCAAGCGCTTCGCGCTGTCGAACGACACCGACATCAACTACCTCGTCGCGTGCCGCCGCGGCGCATGACCCTCCACCCTGCATGACGACTCCCCTCTCGACCGCGCGGGCTGCACTCGACGAACCGCGCCTGCTGCACTGCGATGCCGTGCTGTTCGACCTGGACGGCACGCTCGCCGACACGGCCCCCGATCTCGCGGCGGCCGTCAACAAGATGCAACGCGTGCGCGACCTGCCCGAAACACCGCTCGACGTGCTGCGGCCGCTGGCCTCGGCCGGCGCGCGAGGCCTGCTCGGCGGCGCTTTCGGCATCGATCCGCACACGCCCGGTTACGAAGCGATGCGCGACGAGTTCCTGGCCAACTACGCGACGGATCTGTGTGTGCATACGACGCTGTTCCCCGGCATCGGCGACGTGCTCGACGAACTCGATGCACGCGGTGTGCGCTGGGGGATCGTCACGAACAAGGTGATGCGGCTCACGGCGCCGCTCGTCGAGTTGCTCGGTCTCGCGCCACGCGCGGCCTGCGTCGTCGGGGGCGACACAACGCCGCACCCGAAGCCGCATCCGGCCCCGCTGCTGCATGCGGCCGACCAGTTGACGCTCGCGCCCGCACGCATCGTCTACGTCGGCGACGATCTGCGCGACATTCAGGCCGGCAGCGCCGCCGGCATGGCGACGATCGCGGCCGCGTACGGCTACTGCGGCGACGGCGCCGCACCGGCCGACTGGCAAGCGCAACATCTCGTCGACACGACACTGCAACTGCGCGAACTGCTGCGCGATGTTGGGCTATAATGGTCAATCTTATCCGCGGGGGCGACCTGGTTTCGACAGGGGTTGTGAAGCGGCTAGGGCATGTCGAGGACCCGTCACCTCGTTAATCAATGGGAAAATCGTAACTGCAAACGACGATACGTTCGCACTGGCAGCCTAAGGGCCGCCGTCCTCTGCCTAGTTCACTGACGGGCTAGTGTCGCAAGACCGGTAGCAATACCGCCAGAGGTCATTTACGTCAGTTAAGCCCTGTCGGCGTCGCGACGCCAGGGTCGAAAACCTAGCGAATCGCCGTAGTGCAGCGTGTTCGTCCGCGTCGCTGCGGTTAAATCAAATGACTGAACTAAACATGTAGAACTAGTCGTGGAGCGCTTCTGGACGCGGGTTCGATTCCCGCCGCCTCCACCAAATTCCGCGCTCGTCGCACGAACCCCGCATGACGCAAGTCTGCGGGGTTTTTTGTTGCCAAACGCATGCACCCTTCCCCTTCCGAAAAAGCGCCCAGCCACGGACGGGCCGGGCGGAATGCCACCGGTATTCCGGCGACAGGAGGTGACGGATGTCCTGCCGCGCCCGCACAATCATCGATCGCGCCAGGCGGCGGCCGGCCCGGGTGCCGCAGTGCCGGACGCGTCGTCGCACCAGCACTCACGCACACCGGGCGATGTGCGGCTTAGCTGCCGCGATACAGCGACTTCATTTCTTCAGCGGTGGCCGGGCGCACGCCCATTGCACGCGAACCCGATGCCGACGCACCCTGCGCCTGTGCACCGTAACCGCTGGCGTCGGCGCCTTGCGCTTGCGCCATCGCGCTGCGCTGTTGCTCGGCAACACGCGCCGTTGCGGCCTGGATCGCTTCCGGATAATGCGGATCTTCGCCGCGAGCGGAGTTGTAACCTGCCTGCTGCAACTGGACCAGTTCGGCGCGAACCTGCGCGCGGGTGATCGTCGAACCCGACTGGGCAAACGACACGACCGGGGCAACGAGAGCGGCAGCAACGACAACAGCTTGAACGAGCGACTTCATGATGACCTACCTCCAGATTTGTCTGTGTTCGCGGTGAACACCTTGTTCATCGCTGACAACCCGAAGTTTATGTAGGCGGATGCTTAAGAATAAGGCAGGTTTCTGGAAGACATCCTTCCTGATTTAAGGGTTAACCCTAAATCCCCCCACCAGGCCGACGATGCGCGCATGCAGGCATCGCCCGACACCGAATCGCATGAAGATTCCGCCGGAAAGCAAAAGCCCCGCGAAGCGGCAACACTTCGCGGGGCTCGGACAGAACCGGAATCCCACGGGACTCCGGCAGTCGCCGGTCAACCGGCCAGGCCAGTACGTGGACGCAACGCCCGTCAAGCGAACCGGCGCCGCATGACCCTTGCGGACGTGCTCCGTCCGCCCGGTTACTGGCTATCCATCGGACACTTCAGGTTGCAGCCGTTCGGATCGCCCAGGTCGCCCTTACGGCGCAAGGCCGACTTCTTGCCGCTCTGGTATTTCTGCGACGGCGTCGACGCTGCGAACGGCATCTGCGGATGCTCGTTCAGGCGAAACTGTTCGCTCAGGATACCGCCAGGCACACCGGGGGAATTCTGCGCGAGCGCGAACGGCGAAACAGCGGCCAGCAGCCCCGCGGTCAACGCTGCCGCGGCGAGGGGAACGGAAAATTTCATGGCGGGATGACGCTTGAACGGCGTACTTGTTGGAACGTTGGTCAAGCGGCAAGCGTAGCGCAAATCCCCCGCTGCTGCAGCGCGGTTCGATCGCGCGCGCGTTACCGCGAATTGCCGCCCGGCACGCTCGCGCCGTCGCCGCCGGCCAGCCCCGTCGCGATGCTCGTCAACGTTCCGCACGCAGCCGGATCGTAGCCGTCGAGATGCGCGACGCGCTCGACGAAGCGCGTGTCGCGCAGCAGCGCCAGTACGCCGGCAAGCGGCCGCGCGTCGAGCCGCGCGCGTTCGCACGCGAAGTAATAGTCTTCGTCGACGACCGGGATGAAATCGAGCCCGAAATGATGGGCGGCAGGTTCGACGCCGAAGCCGAGATCGGCCATCCCGCTCGCGACGAACGCCGCGATCGCCGAATGCGTGAGCTCGGCCGATGCGTAGCCGTCGATGCGCTCGGGATCAATGCCGATCGCGCGCAGCGCGAGGTCCAGCAGCATGCGCGTGCCCGACCCCGGCTGGCGGTTGACGAAGCGGATGTCATTACGCGCGAGATCCGCGAGGCCGCGAACCTGCTTCGGGTTGCCGCGCGGGACGAACAGCCCCTGCTGGCGCCGAGTCAGGTGGATCAGCACATGGCGCGTATCGTCGAGCCACGGCCGGTAGATTTGCGCGCACTGTGCACGAAACGCACCGCGCGGCAGATGGAAGCCCGCCAGGTCGCACTCGCCGCGGGCAAGCGCCTGCACGGCCTCGACGCTCTCGCGATACTTGATGTCGACAGCCGCCTGCGCATCGACGAGCGCGGATACGAGCGTCGCGACCGCATAGCCGTGCGACGCATGAATGCGCACGGCGCCGTCGCGCTGCGCGAGCCGCCGGTTCAGGTCGCTCGCCACCTCGGCCGCCAGCGTCCGCAGGTTACCGTCGAGCCGGCTGCGCGCGAGGCGCTGCGCATCGACGACCGCCTGCCCGAGCGCCGACAGCGTCGAGCCCTTGCCGCGCGCGGTTTCGATCAGTTCCCCGCCGATGCACGCCTCCAGCGCGCGCAGCATGCCCCACGCGTGCCGGTAGGACAGCCCTTTCGCGTGCGCGGCCTGCGCGATGCTGCCCGTGTCGGCCACGAGTTCCAGCAACGGCGCGACATCCGACAGGCTGGCCGCACGGCCTTCCGTGTCGCGTACGGTCAGATACGCGTCGCATTCGATTCGAACCAATTATGCACTCCGATTTCCTATTGCGACCGCCAAATCTTCCGCTTATCGTTGTTCAAAATCAATCAGAACGAAGTCGAAGTGCGCACTATATGAATTTAGAGCGCATATGAGACTTTGGAGGAGCACAACCGATGTCCCCGAATTCCGAAGCGCCCGACGCGCTCGTCGAGCGCCATGCGCGCGCCGGCCGGTCGCTCGTGGCGATCCTGCACGCGATCCAGGACGACGCGGGCTACGTGCCGCCGGGCTGCGTCGCGCCGCTCGCCAGGGCGCTCAACCTGTCGCGCGCGGAAGTGCACGGCGTACTGACTTACTACCACCACTTCCGCACCGCGCCGCCCGCCCGCGTGACGATCCAGATGTGCCGTGCCGAAGCGTGCCGCAGCATGGGCTGCGAAGCGCTGGCTGCGCATGCGGAAGCCCGCACGGGTTGCCGGTTCGACGCGGCGCACGGCGATGTCGCGAACGCGCACGCGCCCGGCGACGTCGCGCTCGAATCGGTCTACTGCCTCGGACTGTGTGCGCAATCGCCGTCGCTGACGGTCAACGGCGTGCTGCACGCGAAGGTCACGCCGGAGAAATTCGACGCGCTGCTTGCCGAGGCGGTCGCCCACACCCCGGAGGCCGCATGACGACCCGCATCTACGTTCCGCGCGATTCGTCCGCACTGGCACTCGGCGCCGACGCGCTCGCCGCCGCCATCACGGCGGAAGCGCAGCGGCGCGGCGTCGCCGTCGAACTGGTCCGCAACGGTTCGCGCGGGCTGCTGTGGCTCGAGCCGCTCGTCGAGGTCGGCACGGCCGCCGGCCGCGTCGGTTATGCGAACCTGTCGGCCGCCGACGTGCCGGCCCTGTTCGACGCAAACTGGCTCGACGGCGGCACGCATCCGAGCGGTGTCGGCCTCGTCGACGCATTGCCCTATCTCGCGCGCCAGCAACGCCTCACGTTCGCCCGCATCGGCCTGACCGATCCGCTGTCGATCGACGACTACCTGCAATACGAAGGCCTCGCCGGCCTGAAGAACGCGCTCGCGCTCGACGGCGATGCAGCGTGCGAAACGCTGATCGAATCGGGGTTGCGCGGCCGCGGCGGTGCCGCGTTCCCGGCCGGCATCAAATGGCGCACGGTCCGGCAAGCCAGCGCCACGCAGAAATACATCGTCTGCAATGCAGACGAAGGCGATTCGGGCACGTTCTCCGACCGCCTGCTGATGGAGTGCGATCCGTACTGCCTGATCGAAGGGATGATCATCGCGGGCGTCGCGACCGGCGCGACGGTCGGCTACATCTACGTGCGCAGCGAATACCCGCATGCAATCGCCACGCTCGAAGCCGCGATCGTCCGTGCACGCGAAGCCGGCTGGCTCGGCGAGCGCGTGCTCGGCTCCGCGCATGCGTTCGAGCTGCACGTCGCGAAAGGCGCAGGCTCGTACGTGTGCGGCGAGGAAACGGCGCTGCTCGAATCGCTCGAAGGCAAGCGCGGCGTCGTGCGGGCGAAACCGCCGCTGCCCGCGCTCGCGGGCCTGTACGGCCAGCCGACCGTCATCAACAACGTGATCACGCTCGCGACGGCGCCCGTGATCTTCGCGCGCGGCGCCGCGTTCTATCGCGACTACGGGATGGGCCGCTCACGCGGCACGCTGCCGTTCCAGCTCGCGGGCAACATCCGCCACGGCGGCCTCGTCGAGCTCGCGTTCGGCGTCACGCTGCGCGAGCTGCTGTTCGATTTCGGCGGCGGCACGGCAAGCGGCCGGCCCGCGCGCGCCGCCCAGGTCGGCGGCCCGCTCGGCACCTACCTGCCCGACCACCAGTGGGACGTGCCGCTCGACTACGAAGCGTACACGGCGATCGGCGCGGTCGTCGGGCACGGCGGCATCGTGCTCCACGACGATACGTCGAACCTCGCCGAGCTGGCCGAATACGCGATGAAGTTCTGCGCGATCGAGTCGTGCGGCAAGTGCACGCCGTGCCGGATCGGTTCGACACGTGGCGTCGAGACGATCGCGCGCATCCGCCACGGCGACACGTCGGAGCGGCAGGTCACGCTGCTGCGCGACCTGTGCGACACGATGCTGGCCGGTTCGCTGTGCGCAATGGGCGGCATGACACCCTACCCGGTGCTGTCCGCGCTCGACCATTTCCCCGAAGATTTCGGGCTCGCCGCCGGCAAGGACGCCGCGTCGGGTCCGGTCAAGGCTGCGGCCTGACCCAGAAGGAGCCCTGCATGTCCCTCGACACGAACAACGTCCGCCAAGGCGGCTGCGGCTCGGGCCAATGCGCGTGCAAGAGCGCCGCGCAAGCGCGTGCCCGCGATCCGTTCGACGATACCGACTACGGCACGCCGCAACGGCATGCCGATACCGACGTCACGCTCGAAATCGACGGCCAGCCGGTCACCGTGCCGGCCGGCACGTCGGTGATGCGCGCGGCGATCGAAGCCGGCGTCAACGTCCCGAAGCTCTGCGCGACCGATTCGCTCGAACCGTTCGGCTCGTGCCGGCTGTGCCTCGTCGAGATCGAAGGCCGGCGAGGTTATCCCGCCTCGTGCACGACGCCGGCCGAAGCGGGCATGAAGGTGCGCACGCAGTCGGACCGGCTGCAGTCGCTGCGTCGCAACGTGATGGAGCTGTACATCTCCGACCATCCGCTCGACTGCCTCACCTGCCCCGCCAACGGCGACTGCGAGTTGCAGGACATGGCGGGCGTCGTCGGGCTGCGCGAAGTGCGCTACGGCTTCGACGGCGCGAATCACCTGAAAGACCGCAAGGACGAGTCGAACCCGTACTTCACGTACGACCCGTCGAAGTGCATCGTCTGCAACCGCTGCGTGCGCGCCTGCGAGGAAACGCAAAGCACGTTCGCGCTGACGATCGCCGCACGCGGCTTCGAATCGCGCGTCGCCGCCGGCGAAAGCGAATCGTTCATGGCGTCGGAATGCGTATCGTGCGGCGCATGCGTCGCCGCCTGCCCGACCGCCACGCTGCAGGAAAAAACGGTCGTGCAACTCGGCCAGGCGGAACACTCCGTCGTCACGACCTGCGCGTACTGCGGCGTCGGCTGCTCGTTCAAGGCCGAGATGAAGGGCACGCAGGTCGTGCGCATGACGCCGCACAAGAACGGCCTCGCGAACGAAGGCCATGCGTGCGTGAAGGGACGCTTCGCATGGGGCTACGCGACGCACAAGGACCGCATCACGAAGCCGATGATCCGCGAGAAGATCACCGACCCGTGGCGCGAAGTCAGCTGGGACGAAGCACTCACCTACGCGGCAACGCAATTCCGCAAGCTGCAGCAGAAGTACGGCCGCGACTCGATCGGCGGCATCACGTCGTCGCGCTGCACGAACGAGGAAACCTACCTCGTGCAGAAACTGGTGCGCGCCGCATTCGGCAACAACAACGTCGACACCTGCGCACGCGTGTGCCACTCGCCGACGGGCTACGGCCTCAAGACGACGCTCGGCGAATCGGCCGGCACGCAGACGTTCGCGTCGGTCGGCCAGGCCGACGTGATCGTCGTGATGGGCGCGAACCCGACCGACGGGCACCCGGTGTTCGGCTCGCGGCTGAAGCGGCGCGTGCGCGAGGGTGCGAAGCTGATCGTGATCGACCCGCGCCGCATCGACGTCGTCGACGGCCCGCACGTGAAGGCCACCCACCATCTGCAGCTGCGCCCCGGCACCAACGTCGCGATCGTCAACGCACTCGCGCACGTGATCGTCACCGAGGGGCTCGTCGACGACGCGTTCGTCGCCGAGCGCTGCGAGACGCGCGCATTCGAACAGTGGCGCGAATTCGTATCGCGTGCCGACAACTCTCCCGAGGCGACCGCCGACGTGACGGGCGTGCCGGCGGAACGGGTCCGTGAAGCCGCGCGCCTCTATGCGACGGGCGGCAATGCCGCGATCTACTACGGGCTGGGCGTGACCGAGCACGCGCAGGGCTCGACGACGGTGATGGGCATCGCGAACCTCGCGATGGCGACCGGCAACGTCGGCCGCGAAGGCGTCGGCGTCAATCCACTGCGCGGCCAGAACAACGTGCAGGGTTCGTGCGACATGGGCTCGTTCCCGCACGAGCTGCCCGGCTACCGGCACATCAGCGACACGATCGTGCGCACGCAGTTCGAACAGGCGTGGTCGGCCACGCTGCAACCCGAACCGGGGCTGCGCATCCCGAACATGTTCGACGCGGCGCTCGACGGCAGCTTCAAGGGGCTCTACTGCCAGGGCGAGGACATCGTCCAGTCGGACCCGAATACGCAGCACGTCGCGGCCGCACTGTCGGCCATGGAGTGCATCGTCGTGCAGGACATTTTCCTGAACGAGACCGCGAAATACGCGCACGTGCTGCTGCCCGGCTCGTCGTTCCTCGAGAAGGACGGCACGTTCACGAACGCGGAACGCCGCATCTCGCGCGTGCGCAAGGTGATGCCGCCGCTCGCGGGCTACGCGGACTGGGAAGTCACCCTGATGCTGTCGCGCGCGCTCGGCTACGAGATGGACTATGCGCATCCGTCGGAAATCATGGACGAGATCGCGCGACTCACGCCGACGTTCTCGGGCGTGTCGTACGCGAAGCTCGACGCGCTCGGCAGCATCCAGTGGCCGTGCAACGAGCACGCACCGGAAGGCACGCCGACGATGCACATCGACGCATTCGTGCGCGGCAAGGGCAAGTTCGTGATCACGCAGTTCATCGCGTCGCCGGAGAAGGTCACGCAGCGTTATCCGCTGATCCTGACGACGGGTCGCATCCTGTCGCAATACAACGTCGGCGCACAGACGCGCCGCACCGAGAACGTCCGCTGGCACGAGGAGGATCGCCTCGAGATCCACCCGCACGACGCGCAGGATCGCGGGATCCGCAGCGGCGACTGGGTCGGCATCGAGTCGCGCGCGGGGCAGACGGTGCTGCGCGCGCTCGTGACCGAACGCATGCAGCCGGGCGTCGTCTATACGACGTTCCACTTCCCCGAATCGGGTGCGAACGTGATCACGACGGACAGCTCGGACTGGGCGACGAACTGCCCCGAGTACAAGGTGACGGCCGTCCAGGTGCTGCCCGTCGCGCAGCCGTCCGACTGGCAGAAAGCCTACGCACGCTTCAACGCCGAGCAGCTCGATCTGCTCGAGCGCCGTGCGGCCGCGACCGCCGGCGAGACCACGGGCAAGTGAGGAAGCGATGGACAACGGACACCTGATCGACATGGCCAACCAGATCGGCGCATTCTTCGAATCGATGCCCGATCGCGACGAGGCGCTGGCCGGCATCGCCGACCATATCCGGCGCTTCTGGGAGCCGCGGATGCGCCGTGCGCTTCTCGCGGCGCTCGACGATCCGTCATGCGAGGCCGCGCAACGCGCGGCACCGATCGTGCGCGACGCGATCGCCGCGCACCGCGCGTCCCTCGTGCCTGCCGCGGCAAAGGCCTGACCGCCCCGCTACGCGGGCCGCGACATGCCCGCGAACCAGCTTTCGCAGTGGCGCAGCAACGCGTTCGCGTCGGTCGCCGTGCGCCCGCGCGCGGCCACGTAACCGTCGGGCCGGAGCAGGTAAAACGACGGCCGCGAGCGGCCGTATTCCTGCGCGAGCCCGGCATCCCCGCCTTCGGCATCGGTGACGCGCCAGACGCGCACCGCGTCCGGCATGATCCGTTCGAGCCCCTGCGCGAGCACCTGCGCATCGGCCGGTATCGGCGGCAACGCGCCGGCGCCGGCGTCGGCATCCGGCGGTTCTTCCAGCAGCAGCAACGTGAAGCTCGCCGGATCGTGCAGGTCGTATAGCCGCGCCGTGCCGGGCGCCTGACCGAGCGGCCCGTCGACCACGCGCACGTATGCATCGGGTGCCCGCTCACCGGCGCGCGGCCCGCCGTCGAGCACGCGCTCCAGCGTGAGCGGGCTCTTCCGGTACTGCACGCCGAGTTCGCTGACCGTACGCCGCACCGCGTCGCGCATCGGCCCGAACGACGCCAGCAGCGGCACGACGTGATCGCGCAGCAGCTTCATCGCGCCGCGCTCGGCCTCGACGACCTGCGTGACGAAACCGGTCTGCCGCAACACGTCGCGCTCGATCGGATGACGTTCCGCGTGATACGTGTCGAGAAGCCGCTCGGGTGTGCCCGCGCCGAGCACGCGCGCGAGCTTCCAGCCAAGATTGAACGCTTCCTGGATGCCAGTGTTCATGCCCTGCGCGCCGGCCGGGCTGTGGACGTGCGCGGCGTCGCCCGCGAAGAACACGCGGCCGTGACGCAGCCGGTCGACCATCCGGCTGTGCAGATGAAAATAGGACGACCACGCGAGATCGCTCGGCGAGATCGACGCGCCGGCACGGGCACGCACGATCGCGTCGCATTCCGCGAGCGACGGGACCGGCGCATCGGACGACGCGTCGCTGCCGGGCGGCCGGTCGGCCACGAGCCGGTAACGGCCGCCGCCCATCGGAAACAGGCCGGCCATGCCTTCGGGCGTCGCGAACAGGTGGATCTCTTCGTCCGGCCAGTCGGGTATCGCCGCGAAATCGGCGAGCAGGAACGTCTGCTCGAACGCCTGCCCGGTGAAGCCCAGGCCGAGCAGATGCCTGACCGTGCTGTGCGCGCCGTCGGCGGCGATCAGGTACGACGGCGCGAACGATTCGTCACGACCGTCGGCGCGGCGGATCGACACGTCGAGCGACGCGCCGCCCGCATCGCATGCGGTCAGCGTCGCGCCGCGTTCGACCGTCACGCCGAGCCGGGCCAGATGCTCGGCGAGCAGGCGCTCGGTGACGGTCTGGTCGAGAAACAGCAGGTACGGATAGCGCGTGTGCAGCGGATCGAAATCGAGCCGCGCGATCACGCGGCCGTCGGCATGGAGCGCGGCTGCATGCGCACGATGGCCGAGCGCGAGAAACGGTTCGACCGCGCGGTGCTGCTCCAGCAGTTCGAGCGTGCGCGCCTGGATGCCGATCGCGCGCGAATGCGGCGCGGGCGCGGCAAGCCGATCGATGATGCGCACCGGCACGCGGGCTCGCGCGAGGCTCATCGCCGCGGCAAGGCCGGTCGGCCCCGCACCGACGATCAGCACGGGCCGGATATCGGGCAGTGTGTCAGCCATGAGAACCTCGATGACACGCGATCCTGCAAGTCTACGCCGCTCCACGTGACGGGGCCATATGCCGATCGGTCGACGCGCGGCGGCGCCGCGCGGTGTGGGAAAATACGCCCTTTCCGTCAGTTTTCGCGTCATGGATACCGCATTCGACCGAGCGTATGCCGCACACCGCGCAGGCCGCCTCGCCGAGGCCGAGCACGGCTATCGCAACGCGCTCGCCTCCGATCCCGCCAACGCCGACGCGCTGCATCTGTTCGGCGTGCTGCGGCACCAGCAGGGCCAGCACGCCGAGGCGGCCGACCTCGTCGGCCGCGCCGTCGCGCTGCGTCCGGACGATGCCGCGCTGCAGCTCAATCTCGGCAACGCGCTGAAAGCGCTCGGCCGGCTCGACGAAGCGGTCGACCGCTTTCGCAACGCGCTGACGCTCGCGCCCGAATTTCCGCTCGCGCACTACAACCTCGGCAACGCGTATGCGGCGCTGCAGCGCCACGACGATGCGATCGACGCATTCGGCCGCGCGCTGCGGCTCACGCCCGACGATGCATCGATCCACAACAATCTCGGCAACGCGCTGAACGCGCTCGGCCGCCACGACGACGCGCTCGCCGCGTTCCATCGCGCGCTCGAGTTGCGGCCGGGGCATGCGGGGGCGCACAACAACCTCGCGATGGCGCTGAACGCGATGGGCCGCGCCGACGATGCGATCGCGCACTTCCAGGCCGCGATCGCCGCGCAGCCGCGCTTCGTCGCCGCGCACTTCAATCTCGGCAACACGTTCGACGCGGTCGGCCGGCATGCCGAGGCCGCCGCCGCGTTCGAAGCCGCGCTCGCGCTGCATCCGCCGTTTCCGCTCGCGCTGTTCGGGCTCGCGAACGCACTGAGCGCGCAGGCGCGCCACCGCGACGCGCTGCCCTTCTACGAGCGAGCGGTCGGTCTCGATCCGTCGTTCAGCCTGGCCTGGCTGAACCTCGGCAACGCACATCACGCGCTCGGTGCGCACGAGATGGCGCTGCGCGCGTTCGACCAGGCGCTGCGTGTCGCCCCCGATCTCACGCTGGCACGGCTGCACCGCGCGGTCACGCTGCTGACGCTCGGCGACTTCACGCGCGGCCTGCCCGCCTATGAAGCGCGCCACGACTCGCCGGGCGCGACGCCGCTCGGCACGCTGCCGCGCTGGCAAGGCGAACCGATTGCGTCGCGTACGCTGCTGATCCGCGCGGAACAGGGCTTCGGCGACACGCTGCAGTTCGTCCGCTTCGTGCCGCTCGCCCGCGCGCGCTGCGCGCGCGTCGTGCTCGAAGTCCAGCCGGAACTCGTTACGCTGCTGGCGCCGGCGGCCGCGCGCTGGCGCGTGACCCTCGTCGCACAGGGCACCGCGAAACCGCCTGCCGCGGATGTCGCCTGCACGCTGATGAGCTTGCCGTTCCTGCTCGGGCTTCAGGCGGAGGACATCGTCGCGGGCTCGCGCTACCTCGACGCCCCCGACGGCGCCGGCAGGCGCTTTCGCGGCTCGCTCGGCGGGCAGTCGAAGCGCAAGTTCGGGCTCGCATGGTCGGGGCGCCGGCAGGCGCAGGAAAACCGCTCGATGCCGTTCGACGCGCTCGCGCCGCTGCTCGCACTGCCGGATATCGACTGGATCGTGCTGCAACCCGCACTCGACGAGGACGAACGCGCGCGCGTCGACGCGCATCCGCGCGTGCACCGGCTCGACGGCCGGTTGAAAGATTTTGCCGACACGGCCGCGCTGATCGAGCGGCTCGACGGCGTCGTCACGATCGATACCGCGGTCGCGCATCTCGCCGGCGCGCTCGGCAAGCCACTGTGGGTCATGCTGCCGTTCGCGCCCGACTGGCGCTGGTTCACCGGCGACGACTGCCCGTGGTATCCGCAGGCCAGGCTCGCCCGCCAGCCCGCACCGGGGCAATGGCTCGACGTGGCGGCAGCAGTCGCCGGCATGCTGCGCGAAGCCTGAACGCGAACGAAAAAAGGGAGCGCCGTTCACCCGGGCTCCCTTTTTCCATGCGACGCGTGCGGCCGGCGCCGCGCGGCATGCGCTTGTCCGTCAGGCCGCCTTGTACTGGTTGCGAGCCTCGGGCGTGCGATACAGCACGAGTGTCGCGATCAGCCCGCAAATCGCGGCAACGCTCAGCCACAGCCCCGGCGCGGCCTTGTTGCCGGTCTGATGAATCAGCAGCGTCGAGATCGCGGGCGTGAAGCCGCCGATCGTCGTCGCCAGGCTGTATGCCAGCGAGAAACCGGCCGTGCGCACGTCGGCCGGCATCACTTCGGTCAGCGCGACGACCATTGCGCCGTTATACGACGCATACAGGAATGACAGCCACAGCTCGACCGCGAGCAGCCGCAGGAACGACGGATCGCCGACGAGCCACAGCACGGCCGGGTAAGCCGACAGCAGCGTCAGCACGGTAAACGCAATCAGCACCGGGCGGCGACCGATGCGGTCGGACAACGCACCGGACAGCGGCAGCCACACGAGATTGGAAATCCCCACGCAGACGGTCACGACGAGCGCGTCGAGCGACGACAGGTGCAGCACTTCCTTGCCGAACGTCGGCGTATAGGCGGTGATCATGTAGAACGACACCGTCGTCATGATCACCATCCCCATGCCCGCCACCACGACGCCCCAGTTGTCGAGCATCGAACGCATGATCTCGCCCATCGTCGGACGATGACGCTTCGCGAGGAACTCGTCGGTCTCCTTCAGCGAACGCCGGATCAGGAACAGGAACGGCACGATCAGGCAGCCGATCAGGAACGGAATGCGCCAACCCCACGCGGTCATCTCCTCGACCGGCAGCGCACGGTTGAGCAGCACGCCGACGAACGCGGCGAACACCACGGCCACCTGCTGGCTGCCCGACTGCCACGACGTATAGAACCCCTTGTGGCCCTTCGTCGCGATCTCCGACAGGTAGACCGACACGCCGCCGAGTTCGACGCCCGCCGAAAAGCCCTGCAGCAGCCGGCCGAGCAGCACGAGCACCGGCGCGAGCACGCCGATCGTCGCGTAGCCGGGTATCGCGGCCACCGTGAGCGTGCCGAGCGCCATCAGCCCGAGTGTCAGGATCAGCCCCTTGCGCCGGCCGTGGTGGTCGATGTACGCACCGAGCACGATCGCGCCGACCGGGCGCATCAGGAAGCCCGCGCCGAACACCGACAGCGACAGCATCAGCGACGCGAATGCGTTGCCGCTCGGAAAGTAGGTTTTCGCGATGGCCGACGCGTAATAGCCGTAGACCATGAAGTCGTACATTTCCAGGAAGTTGCCGCTGACGACGCGGAACACGGTGCGGAATTTCGATTCCTGCGTGATGGCGTGTGACGCTGTGGACATGTTTTTCTCGCTCAGCTCGGATGGCGCGAATCCGCGCCGCATGGATCCGACGACGCACGCGGCGCCGGGCCGGCGCGCACGGGCATCGCTG
>NZ_QOBB01000041.1:0-42464 GCF_024704855.1 Burkholderia sp. HAN2018
GGCCGACCTCGACCCGCGCCAGGCGGGCCGCGTGCGCGCCGAACGCGACGACGCGGCGATCCGCGCGGCAGCCGGCTACCGCTGGGTGCACGACGGCGCATTCACGGTCGCGATTTCACCGCACGCGCCGCCCGTGTCGACCTACGCGACCGACGCGCGCACCGTGGTCGGCGCCGATCCGGACTATGCGCAGCTCGTCGCCGACGCGCTCGGCCGCACGCTCGTGCTGGTGCCGATCGCATGGGCCGACTGGCCGCTCGGGCTGACGTCCGGCAAGTACGACGCGGTGATCTCGAACGTCGGCGTGACCGAGAAGCGCAAGGAGAAATACGATTTCACGACCTACCGGCTCGGGCTGCACGGCTTCTACGTGCGCACCGGCAGCCCGATCGCAAAGATCGCCGAGCCGAAGGACATCGCCGGCCTGCGCATCATCACGGGCGCGGGGACGAGCCAGGAGCGCATCCTGCTCGAGTGGAACAAGCGCAACGTGGCGCAGGGGCTGAAGCCGGCCGAGCTGCAATATTTCGACGACGATGCGGCGGCGCGCGTCGCGCTGCTGTCGGGCCGCGCCGATGCCGAGCTGAACCCGAACGCGTCGCTCGCGTACGAGGCCGCGCGCACCGGCAAGATCCGCCGTGTCGGCGTCGTCAATGCGGGCTGGCCGGCCAACGCCGACGTGGCGATCGCGACGCGGCGCGGCAGCGGGCTCGCGCCCGCGCTGACGCTGGCGACGAACGCGCTGATCGGCAGCGGCCGCTACGGACAGGCGCTCGCGCGCTGGGGTTTGCAGAGCGAGGCGATCGCGCGGGCGGAAACCAATCCGCCGGGATTGCCGTCGTTCTGAAGGCCATCGATACGTCGACCACCCGAATGACATCGCCCCGGCATCCCTCAACGGGAATGCCGGGGCGAATCGAAGCAGCCTCCTGCGTCGCAACGACGCGATGCGCCTACGCGGACACCGCCGCGTAATGCCGGTCGAGCTCCGCGACCTGCGCATGAATCGCCGGAATCAGGTGGCGCCCGTAATCGAGCGCATCGTCGAGCGGATCGAACCCGCGAATCAGGAACGTCGATACGCCGAGCCGGTAATACGCCCCGAGCGCACGCGCGACCTGCTCGGGCGTGCCGACCAGCGCGGTCGAATTCCAGCGCGCGCCGGTCAGGTTCGCAACGCCCATCCACAACCGCTCGTCGAGCACGTCGCCCTGCGCGGCGGCGGCCATCAGCCGTTGCGAGCCCGCGTTTTGCGGCGCATGGCCGTCGATCGGCTGGCCATTCGCGAGCCGCGCCGCGCGCACGCGCTCGCGGATCGCCTCGGCCTTCTCCCACGCGGCCGCCTCGGTATCGGCGACGATCGGCCGGAACGACACGCTGATGCGCGGCGCACGCCCGAACGGCGCGGCGGCCGCATGCACGCGCGCGATCTGCTCGCGCACCGACGCGAGCGGCTCGCCCCACGTCATGTAGACATCGGCATGCTCGCCCGCCACCGCCAGCGCGGCCGGCGACGAGCCGCCGAAATAGATCGGCACATGCGGCCGTTGCGCGCCCTTCACGAGCGGCGACGCGCCCCGCAGCCGGTAGAACGCGCCATCGTGGTCGACCGGCGCGTCGGCCTGCCAGATCCGTTTCAGCACGTCGAGATACTCGCCGGTGCGGCGATAGCGCGCGTCGTGCGGCACGAAATCGCCGTCGCGCTGAAGATCGGCATCGTCGCCGCCCGACACGACGTTCAGCGCGAGCCGGCCGCCGCTGAACACGTCGAGCGTCGCGATCTGGCGCGCGGCGGCCGACGGCACGATCACGCCGGGCCGGTGCGCGAGCAGGATGCGGATGCGTTCGGTCGCGGCGGCCGCGAACGACGCGACGATGAAGCCGTCCGCCGCGTTGCTGAAATGGCCGACCAGGATCTGGTCGAAGCCGGCGGCCTCGTGCGCCTGCGCGAAGCGGCGCACGTAGTCGGGCTGGACGGCGGCGCCGCCCGGTACGTCGACCTCCGCGCCGGGCGTCGCGGTGATCATGCCGATGATGTCGACGGGCATGTCGATGGTCCTTCTCGTTGTCGATCGGAAATGGCTACGCGTTGCGGCATGCTCACTGCGCGGCGGCCGTCTTCTGCGCGGGCGCGGCGAACGCGCCCGCATACGAGCGGTCGAGCAGCTTCGCCGTGTCGTACGCGGTCGGAATCACGCCGGCCTTGTGCAGGAAGTCGGCGGTGTTCTGCGCATCCTTCGCGGCCGTGTCGTCGACGGGGCCCACGCGCTGGTGCGCATTGTTGAGCCAGCGGTACGCGACGTCCGGCTCGAGCTTCGCGCGCTTCGCCCACAGGTCGGCATACTCGCGCGGATGGCTGTCGACCCATTGGCGCGCGGCCACCACGCGCTTCAGGAAATCGGTGATCTCGGCGCGCTTGCCCGTTGCGGCCTGCTCGTTCGCGGCGACGAAGCTCAGCGCCGGCATCAGCCCCTGCGCGGTCGTCACGGGCCGTGCGCCCTGCCGCAGCGCGAGCGTGCTGACGAACGGCTCCCACAGCGATACGGCGTCGACCGAGCCGTTCGCGAGCGCGTTAGTCGCATCGATCGGCATCAGGTACGCGTACTTGACGGAATCCGCGCGCAGGCCGGCGTGTTCGAGCGCGCGCAGCACGAGCTGCTGGCTCCACGCGCCGCGCCAGACGGCAATGGTCTTGCCCTGCAGGTCGGCGACGGTGCGCACCGGCGAGTTCTTCGGCACGAGGATCGCAACGCCGTCGAGGCTCTGCCGCGACACCGCGACGACTTTCACCGGCGCGCCGCGCGCGGCCAGCGTGAGCAGCGCGGAATCGCCGAGGAAGCCGACGTCGATCGCATTGCCGTTCAGGCTCTCGGCGACGGGCGCGGCGGCCTGGAAGTGCTTCCACTCGATCGTGTAAGGCAGGTCCTTCAGCACGCCGGACGCCTCCATCGACGCCTGGATGTTGAAGTAGTTCTGTTCACCGACGCGCAGCGTGACGGTGTCTTTGGCCATGCCTGGCTGCGCGGCAAGCGCCAGCAAGAGTGCCGTGACGATTCGGCTCAGCAACGTGATCTCCCTGAAGGTTGGCGGGCGCCCGCGCGATGGCGGCGCCACGTGATCCGCCGTGCCCGGCGGCCGGCGGAACGGATGGAACCGGTGAAGATACGTCGATCCGCACCATGAAACAAACGCAATATTCTTCTATGCAAAGATGCAAATGTTTTATGACGTGGCCGGTATCGCCAGATGCCGCCCGCCGCCCGTCCGGGAACCCGGTTCGAATGAATCCTCGATAGATATTTCGTGCGCGAAATAAATCCCGGACTATATTTCGCATACGAAATAACTACCCGGAACGAGGACGGCCATGACCTCCCAACCCATCGAGTTTTCCGCCGCCGACGGCTACGCGTTGCACGGCACGCTGTGGACGCCGGACGCGGCGCCGCGCGCGCTGGTGCTGATCCATCCGGCGACGGCCGTGCCGGAGCGGCTGTATGCGGGCTTCGCACGCTTCCTGACCGAGCGCGGTTTCGCGGCGCTCACCTACAACTATCGCGGCATCGGTGCATCGCGGCCCGCGCGCCTGGGTGCGCTGCGGGCCCGCATGCGCGACTGGATGGAGCTCGACGTGGGTGCCGCGACCGCGTGGGCACGGCAGGCGTATGAAGGGGTGCCGCTGCTGGCGGTCGGGCACAGCGTCGGCGGGCATGCGATCGGGCTGTCCGCCGCCACGCCGCACCTGCGCGCGGCCGTGCTCGTCGCCGCGCATGCGGGCAGCACGCGACTGATCACGCAGGCGGCCGAACGCGTGAAGGTGCGGCTGATCCTGCGTGTGCTCGGCCCGCTGATGTCGGCGCTGCTCGGCTACGTGCCCGGCAGGCGGCTCGGGCTCGGCGAAGACATGCCGGCCGGCGTGTTCCGCGAATGGAGCCGCTGGACGACGCTGCCGCACTATTTCTTCGACGATCCGACGCTCGGCGCGGCCGAGCGCTTCGCGAAGCAACGGTTGCCGATTCTCGCGCTCGGCTTCGACGACGATCCGTGGGCGAACCCGGCCGCGATCGGCCTGCTGGTAAGCTATCTGACCCGCGCGCAGGTCGAACGCCGCCAGATCGATCCGCGCGCGGCGGGCAGCGGCCCGGTCGGGCACATGGGCTTCTTTCGCAGTCGGCCCGGCACCGTGCTGTGGCCCGACGTGGCCGAATGGCTCGCGCGGGCACTCGACGCACCACGCACCGCGGGCCGTCCCTCCCTTTCCATTGCAGCCGGGAACCCAGCTTGAGCGAAGACCGACGACTGTTTTTCATGTTGAACATCGGCCAGCGGCGCGTGCAGCGCTGGATCGACCGCAAGGCCGAAACCGAGACGCGCGCGAGCGCCGCGCAGGCCGGTGCACTGTTCTGTCTCGCGAAGCAGGACGGCGCGCTGATCGGCGAAGTCGGCGCCGCGCTGCAGCTCGCGCCGTCCGCGATGACGGGCCTCGCCGACCGCATGGCAAAGGCCGGCCTTATCACGCGTCACGCCGATTCGGACGACGGCCGCGCAACGCGGCTGTACCTGACCGACGACGGCCAAGCGGCGCTCAAGCGCGCGCGCGTGTTGCTGCGCGAGCTGAACGGCAAGCTGTGCGACGGGTTTTCCGACGCCGAACTCGACGTCGTCGCGCGCTGGCTGCACGCGTTGCAGGATCGCTTTCCGGCCGAACGCTGAACCGCGCCTACGGCGCACTGCATCGGCACGAATCCGCGTAATCGATAGCGATTCCGATTCGTGCTTTCGATTCGGTTTCCGAACTTTCCGGCGGAAAATCTTGCGTCCCGGAAGCGCTGTTTCGGCAACGCTTTCCGGCTACGTACTGTTACAAAAAATTGCCTCCCGCGCCGCATACCGATCGCCTACATTCAATCCACTTCGACGCATTCGCCGTATGCACGGACTGGCCTTCCCGTCGCGTCCGCCTCCTTGGACGCACCCGACAAGCAATGAAAACGAAGAGGTGTCTTGACCGACGTGCTGGCGGCATCCAGCACACGCGGATTGCGATGACCGAAACGGCTTCCTGAACGACACGATCCGACGCGCGGCACGGCATCCGTTGCCGCCGCGTACCGGTACGCGACGTGCCGCTCCGCGCCATCGCCGCCGCACGTCAACGAGGAGCAGTCCATGCGACGTTCGACCGTATCCCACTCGCTTATCACCGGCCTGACCCGCCTCACCCGCCTGTCCGCCGCGACGGCCGTGGCAATGGCCGCCGCCGCGGCCGCGCATGCCGACCCCGTGGTCGTGTCCGGCCCGAGCCCGTTTGCCGCCTGCACCATCGGCGGCCCCGGCACGAACTACGTGAACGCCGAGGTCGAACCGTGGCTGTCGGTCAACCCGGCGAACCCGATGAACATGATCGGCGTGTGGCAGCAGGACCGCTGGTCGAACGGCGGCGCCCACGGGCTCGTCGCGGGCTACACGTTCGACGCGGGCGCGACCTGGGCGCGCACGCCGCAGCCGTTCAGCGCATGCGCGCCGGGCGGGCTGAAGTACGAGCGCGCGTCCGATCCGTGGGTATCGTTCGGGCCGGACGGCACCGCGTATTCGGTATCGATCTCGTTCAACCAGTCGAACAATGCCAACGCGGTGGCCGCGTCGGTGTCGACCGACGGCGGGCAGACCTGGAGCAGCCCGGCCGTGCTGATCGCGAACGACGAACCGACGACGCAGTTCTTCAACGACAAGGAATCGGTGACGGCGAGCCCCGTGAAGGCCGGCACGGCCTACGCGGTATGGGACCGCCTCGAATTGCCGAACGGCAACCCGTACGCGAACCTGCATACGCAGGCGTTCCGCGGGCCGACGCTGTTCTCGAAGACGACCGACGGCGGCAAGACGTGGAGCGCCCCGAAGGTGATCGTCAACGTGCCGTCGCGTCAGCAGACGATCGGCAACCAGATCGTCGTCGATCCGAAGAGCGGCACGCTCTACGACTTCTTCGACCTGATCCAGCCGCCGTTCAGCAAGGCAGCCGGCAAGGTCGCGTTCATCAAGTCGACCGACGACGGCGCGACGTGGACGAAGCCGCAGGTGATCGCGGGGCTGCAGACGGTCGGCGTCACCGATCCGAACACCGGCGAGCCCGTGCGCACCGGCGACATCATTCCGGAACCCGCGATCGATCCGGCATCGGGGCAGCTCTACGTGGTGTGGCAGGACAGCCGCTTCAACGGCGGCACGTACGACGAGATCGCCGTATCGACGTCGAAGGACGGCGGCGCGACGTGGAGCACGCCGCAGCAGTTGAACACGCCGACCGGGCGCCCCGCGTTCAATCCGTCGGTGCGCGTCGACAACACGGGCGCCGTGATGGTCACCTACTACGACTTCCGCGACCTGCAGGCCGGCAACACGACGACGCTGCCGACCGGTTTCTGGCGCAAGATCTCGCATGACGGCGGCACGACGTTCGCCGACGAGCGGCGCGTCGGCGGCCCGTTCGACATGAAGCTCGCGCCGAACGCGGAAGGCTTCTTCATCGGCGACTACCAGGGGCTCGACGTGATGCCGTCATCGTCGTTCCACCCGTTCTTCGTGCAGACCAGCGCGGGCAACCTGACGAACCGCACCGACGTGTTCTTCGCGCCGTGATGCACGCGTGAGCGCAGCGCTGCCGCGACGTCCGTCGCGTCGCGGCAGCAGGCCCGAATGCGCTTTAGTGCATGTCGGTGAGCACGATGCGACCGTCGACTTTCCCTTCGCGCAGCCGCGCGAATATGTCGTTGATGTTGCCGAGCCGGTCGCGATGGATATGCGCGCGCACCAGCCCGTCCGCCGCGAAATCGAGCGACTCCTGCAGATCGCGCCGCGTGCCGACGATCGACCCGCGCACCGTGATGCCGTTCAGCACGCTCGAGAAGATCGGCAGCGGGAAATCGCCCGGCGGCAAACCGTTGAGGGCCACCGTGCCGCCGCGCCGCACCATTCCGAGCGCCTGCGCGAACGCACTGCGCGACACGGCCGTGACGAGCACGCCGTGCGCGCCGCCGATTTCCTTCTGGATCACTTTCGCGGGATCGTCGATCGACGCATTGATCGTCAGCTGCGCGCCCAGCTCGCGCGCGAGTGCGAGCTTGTCGGGCGAGATGTCGACGGCCGCGACGTGCAGGCCCATCGCGCGCGCGTATTGCACGGCCACGTGGCCGAGCCCGCCGATGCCGGAGATCGCGAGCCACTGGCCCGGACGCGTATCGGTGACGCGAATGCCCTTGTAGACCGTGACGCCCGCGCACAGGATCGGCGCGATCTCGTCGAACGCGACCTGCGCCGGCAGATGGCCGACATAATCGGGATCGGCCAGCACGTATTCCGCATAGCTGCCGTTGACCGAATAGCCGGTGTTCTGCTGCCCGTGGCAGAGGGTCTCCCAGCCGGTGTGACAGTACTCGCAGTGGCCGCATGCCGTGTAGAGCCAGGGCACGCCGACGCGGTCGCCCTCGCGCACGTGCGTGACGCCCGCGCCGACCGCCGCGACGACGCCCACGCCTTCGTGTCCGGGAATGAACGGCAGCGTCGGCTTCACGGGCCAGTCGCCGTCGGCTGCGTGCAGGTCGGTATGGCAGACGCCCGACGCCTTGATGTTGACGAGGATCTGGCCGGGGCCCGGCGTCGGGATCGGCACTTCCTCGATGCGCAACGGCTCGCCGAACGCGTGCACCACGGCCGCTTTCATGGTTTGAGTCATGCGTCGCTCCTGTCTGGTCGATGAGCGCACCAGTATCCGGGCTCGAACCCGGAACGCATTGATACGCGTCAACGGGGCAGGAATCGTGCGCGCCGGTGGCGAATTCACGGCGGGACGTGTCGCGCAAGCTGCCGCTGCGCCGCCGGGTCGACGGCCCGCCTCTGCTTTCGCAGCCATTTCAGCCGTTTGTCGGAAACCCTGTGGCCGGCCGCCGTTTTGCTTGGAATTTGAAATGATATAACATATCATTTTGCGTTCTCGCCCACCTGCAGCCGTTTCATCCCGGTGGCCGGGTTACGCCGAGTCATATCCAGACGGGTCACTGCGCGCCGCAGACGCAACAATATATCGTATCCAGCCGTGACCCGCATGGCTCGCCTTCCGATCGGATTCCAACCCATTCCAATTGATTCACCGACCATGCGCGACCTCCCTCGTCTACCGCTTCGCCCGCTCTCGCCCGTCTCGCTGATGCTGTTCGCCGCCGTCGCGCACGCGCAGGCCGATGCGCCCGCCTCGTCTGCACCGACGCAAACCACTGCGCTCGCGCCGATCTTCGTGACCGCGAACCCGCTCGGCGACACCGACCTGATCTCGCCGACCGCGCAACTGTCCGGCGACGCGCTGACGCGCCGCCAGGCCGATTCGCTCGGCGAGACGCTGAACGGGTTGCCCGGCGTATCGACCACCACCTACGGGCCGATGGTCGGCCGCCCGATCATCCGCGGGATGGACGGCGACCGGATCCGGCTGCTGCAGAACGGCGTCGCGGCCTACGACGCGTCGTCGCTGTCGTACGACCATGCGGTGCCGCAGGATCCGCTGTCGATCGAGCGCGTCGAAATCGTGCGCGGGCCGGCCGCGCTGCTGTACGGCGGCAATGCTGTGGGCGGCGTCGTCAACACGATCGACAACCGGATTCCGCGCGAGGCGATCGAAGGCGTGACGGGCGCGCTCGACGCGCGCTACGGCGGCGCCAATTCGGTACGCGCGGGCGCCGCGCAGGTCGAAGGCGGCAACGGCCGCTTCGCGTTCCATGTCGACGCGTTCGACCGCGAAACGAGCAAGCTGCGGATTCCCGGCTATGCGCGCAGCAGCCAGCAACGCGCGATCGACGGCCCCGACACGCCGCAACCGTACGGCAACGTGCCGAACAGCGACGGCCGCGTGCATGGCGGCGCGGTCGGCGCGTCGTACACGTGGGCCGACGGTTTCGCGGGCCTGTCGTACAGCGGCTACGAGTCGAACTACGGCTCCGTCGCCGAGGACGACGTGCGCCTGCGGATGCGCCAGGAACGGCTCGCGCTCGCCTCCGAGATACGCAACCTGAGCGGGCCGTTCACGAAGCTGAAATTCGACTTCGCGTACACCGACTATCGCCACAAGGAAGTCGACAACGGCGAAACGGCCACCACCTTCCGCAACCGCGGCTACGAGGCGCGCATCGAGGCGCGGCATCGCAGGATCGGACCGTTCGAAGGCGCGATCGGCGTGCAGTTCGGCCAGAACACGTTCTCCGCGCTCGGTGACGAATTGCTCGTGCCGTCCACGCGCACGAACAGCGTCGCACTGTTCGGCCTCGAGGAATGGCAGGTCGTCCCGGCGCTCAAGCTGAGCCTCGGCGGGCGCTTCGAGCACGTGAAGGTCGATCCCGATCCGGCCGGCGTCGAGAAATTCGCGGGAGCGCAGCCGCGCGACTTCAATGCCGGCAGCGTCTCGGCCGGCGCGCTGTTCTCGCTGACGCCCGTGTGGTCGGTGGCGGCCAACGTCGCATACACCGAACGTGCGCCGACCTTCTACGAGCTGTATTCGAACGGCCCGCACGATGCGACCGGCCAGTTCCTGATCGGCAACCCGAACGCGTCGAAGGAAAAGGCCGTGTCGACCGACCTGTCGCTGCGCTACGCGAGCGGGCCGAATCGCGGCAGCGTCGGCGTGTTCTACAACCGCTTCTCGAACTACCTGACCGAGTACAACACGGGCCGCGTCGTGGACGACGACGGCGAACCGGTCGCGCCCGGTACCGACGGCTCGCTCAACGAGGCGATCTACCGTGGCGTGCGCGCCGAGTTCTACGGCATCGAGCTGGACGGCAAGTGGCGCGCCTTCGCGCGGCGCGGCCATACGGTCGACCTGGAGCTGACGGCCGACTACACGCACGCACGCAACGTCGATACGGGCCAGCCGCTGCCGCGCATCGCGCCGCTGCGCGCGACGCTCGCGGCCGACTACGGCTACGGCCCGTTCGGTGCGCGCGCGCAGGTCACGCATGCGTGGTCGCAGCATCGCGTGCCCGACAACGACTTTTCGACGGACGGCTACACGTCGCTCGGCGTGATGCTGACCTACAAGTTCCGCGTCGGTGCGACGCACTGGCTCGCGTACCTGCGCGGCGACAACCTGACGAACCAGGAAATCCGCTATTCGACCTCGGTCGTGCGCGGCCTCGCGCCGGAAGGCGGCCGCAGCGTGATGGCCGGGTTGCGCACCACGTTCTGACCCTCTCATGGCCCGCGGCGCCTGCCGCGGGCCGCTTTGCGGCGCCTCGCTCCGCCACGAATTTCCGCTTTCCGGACATTGCCGCCCATCGCGCGACACATACCGACGACGCGCACCGGTTCCCTCCCCAATCAGGGCGCAAGGGAATTCCACTTCATTCACCCATAAATAAAAACAAATTCATCAGACGATTATTAGCAAAAAGATCTCTTTTGCCTCGCCTGATAAAACCGGTTTCAAATTCCACGTATAAACCTTTGAATCACGGGCGCCTCGGTTCTTTCTGCCCGGGTTCGAGCAAACCCACCCGAAAAGGATTCCAGCGCTAAAAAAACTAATATCAGGGTTTTCGAAGGGTAAAGAATCATTCGGTATACCCGTTAATGCCGGCACGAGCCCGTATCTGGTCGAACAATAAATTCAATTTGCCAACCACACGCGCAGGGGCACAACGTGAATATCGCCAGAATGAGCATCAAGACAAAACTCCTTGGCGGCTTCGGCCTGCTCGCCGCGGTCGTCGTGATCGTGTCGGGCGTGGCACTCAAGGCGCTATCCGATACGAACGCCGAGTTTTCCCGCTACATGAACGGCATCAACGCGCGGGCGAACCAGTCCGCGCAAATCCGAACCGCGGTCGACCGGCGCGCGATCGCGGCACGCAACATCGTGCTCGTGACCAAACCGTCCGATCTCGAGCTCGAACTGGCCGAGGTGAACCAGGCGCACAAGGACGTGCAGGAGCATCTCGCGAAGCTCAAGGAGATGATGGCGAACGCGACCGACACCTCCGATCGCGCGCGCGAACTGGTGGGCAACATCGCCCGCATCGAATCCAGCTACGGGCCCGTCGCGCTGCGTATCGTCGGGCTCGCGCAAGCCGGCAAGAAAGAAGAGGCGACCGCCGACATCGACGACAACTGCCGCCCGCTGCTCGCGCAGCTCGTGCGCGCGACCGATGCCTACGCGACCTATACGCATGAACGCGAACTCGCGATCGCCCAGCAATTCGCGGATCGTTATGCGATGGAGCGCAACCTGCTGGCCGGCATCTGCCTGATCGCGGTCGCGGTCGCGGCCTGCGGCGGCCTGTGGCTGACACGCAAGATCACGGTGCCGATCGGCTCGGCCGTGGACGTCGCGCGCACGGTCGCGAACGGCGATCTCGGCAGCCGCATCCACGTCAGCGGCAACGACGAGACCCGCGACCTGCTCGAAGCGCTGCGGACGATGAACGAGCGGTTGATCGGCATCGTCGGCCGCGTGCGCGATTCATCGAACAGCATCGCGCATGCCGTGAGCGAGATCGCGTCGGGCAACCTCGACCTGAGCCAGCGCACCGAGGAACAGGCCGCGTCGCTGCAGGAAACCGCCGCGACGATGGAGGAATTCACGTCGACGGTGCGGCTGAATGCCGAGAACGCGCAACAGGCGAGCGCGCTCGCCGCGAATGCGTCGGATGTCGCGCATCGCGGCAGCTCGGTGGTCGGCCGCGTGGTCGACACGATGACGGAAATCGGCCATAGCTCGTCGAAGATCGCCGACATCACGGGCATCATCGAAGGCATCGCGTTCCAGACCAACATCCTCGCGCTGAATGCGGCCGTCGAAGCCGCGCGTGCGGGCGAACAGGGCCGCGGCTTCGCGGTCGTGGCGAGCGAGGTGCGCAGTCTCGCGCAACGCTCGTCGACGGCGGCAAAGGAGATCAAGGAACTGATCAACGCGTCGGTGCAGACGATTCGCGACGGCTCGGCGCTCGCCGGTGAAGCCGGCAAGACGATGTCGGACGTCACGCAGGCCGTCGCGCGCGTGACCGACATCATGGGCGAGATCGCGGCCGCGTCGGCCGAGCAGAGCCGCGGCATCGACCAGGTGAACCTGACGATCACGCAGATGGACGAGACGACCCAGCAGAACGCGGCGCTCGTCGAGCAGGCCGCGGCCGCATCGAAGTCGCTCGAGGCGCAAGGTCGCGAGCTGTCCGAAACGGTCGCCGCATTCCGGATGCCGTCCGGCACGCACGTGACGTCGTCGGGCGCGCACGCGCAGGAACCCGCCGCGCATCACTGGCAACCGGCCGCCGCGTAACGGATACCGCAAGGAGACGACGATGCGCACGCGGTTTCGCTGGTCTGCCTGCGTCACGCTTGCGCATACCGCGCGATGCGCTGTGCATCGTCGCCGTCCGGCTCGAACCGTTCGCACGCGCGCCGTCGCGCGTCTCCTCTCCGATTCGCGGCACGCGTGCGTGTAGCTCGCCCGTCGGCATAGCCGCGTCGTCGCCGGTCGTTTCTACCGACCGCGCGGCATCGTGCGCGTGTCCGGCAATGCGCATCGTCACGGACGATCGCGCGCGATGCCCGTCCTCCGCATGCCATCGCGCACGCCGCGTTTGCAGCGTTGCGCAAGTTTCGATCCCGGCCATGTATCGCGTGTTGCCACACCGGCGACATGGAGATAACGCAGCGTTCGCTCGCGCATCGCTCGCCGACGCAGACTTTTAAAACGAACGAATGACGAGTATGCTTAAAAAAGCACTCCGCGTTCGGACGGCGAATCGCGTGCCCTGACTCCCGTCCGATCGTATTGCGGCCCCATCGCTTCGCACACCGCGTGCCGATGGCGGCGTCCGCTTCTCGCGCCACGGCCGCACGAACCTTCCCCCAACAATCGTCAGGAGAGCTGGTGAGCCGACTCGTCGTCGTATCCAATCGCATCGCAGATCCCCGTAAAGCCGCAGCCGGCGGGCTCGCCGTTGCCGTGAAAGACAGCCTGCAGGAATCCGGCGGCGTCTGGTTCGGCTGGAGCGGAAGGCTGCGCGGCAGCGACGACCAGCCCGCGCATGGCGACGACGTGCAGATCCAGAACGTCGGCGGCATCCAGCTCGCGACGATCGATCTCGACCCGCAGGACTACGACGCCTACTACCTCGGTTATTCGAACAACGTGCTGTGGCCGGTGTTTCACTACCGGCTCGATCTCGCGCAGTTCGACCGCCGCTTCGCCGACGGCTACCGGCGCGTGAACCAGCTGTTCGCGCGCAAGCTGCGCACGCTGCTGCGTCCCGACGACACCATCTGGGTCCACGACTACCAGCTGATTCCGCTCGCCGCCGAGCTGCGCGCGATGGGCTGTACGAATCCGATCGGCTTCTTCCTGCACATCCCGATGCCGCCGCCGCCGATCATGGCCGCGATCCCGGAACACGAATGGCTGATGCGCTCGCTGTTCGCATACGATCTCGTCGGCTTCCAGACCGAGTCGGATCTGCTCCACTTCGAGCATTACGTCGAAGCGGAAGCCGGCGCGGCGCGGCTGCCGGACGGCCGGCTGCGTGCATTCGGCCGCACGCTGTCGGCGGGCGCGTTCCCGATCGGCATCAACGTCGACGAGTTCGAGGCGCTCGCGCGCGACCGCGACGGCCTCGACATGTTCGAGCGGATGCGCGACGAATATTCGCGGCGCCAGTTGCTGGTCGGCGTCGACCGGCTCGATTACACGAAAGGGCTGCCGCAGCGCGTGCATGCGTTCCGCGAGTTGCTCGAACAGTATCCGGAGAACCGCGACCGCGCGACGCTGATCCAGATCGCCGCGCCGAGCCGCGAGAATCTCGGCGCGTACGACGACCTGCGGCGCGAGATGGACAGCCTGTGCGGCGCGATCAACGGCGACTACGGCGAACTCGAATGGATGCCGATGCGCTACATTCACCGCACCGTCGCGCGCAAGCGCTTGCCGGGCCTTTATCGCGCGAGCCGCGTCGCGCTCGTCACGCCGCTGCGCGACGGGATGAACCTCGTCGCGAAAGAATTTCTCGCCGCGCAGGACGCGGCCGATCCGGGCGTGCTCGTGCTGTCGCGTTTTGCCGGCGCGGCCGAGCAGCTGAAGTCGGCGCTGCTCGTCAATCCGTACGACACGCAAGGCACCGCGCAGGCGATCCAGCGTGCGCTCGCGATGCCGCTCGAGGAGCGCCGCCAGCGTCATGCGGCGCTGATGGCGATCTTGCGCAAAAGCGACGTGCACTGGTGGCGCACGCGCTTTCTCGACGCGCTCACCGAAGCGGCCGAAGTCGCGGCCGCGACCGAACCCTGACGCGCGCTCACGCGTCCGTCGCCGCGTATCCGAGCACCGCGCCACTCACATCGCACAGGTCGACCGACACCGGGATGCCTTCTCGCAGGCTCTCCGTCAGCACGCAATACGCATCGAACTGATCGAGCACGCGCGTCGCCGCCGCGAGATCGGCCCACGTCCTGCCGATCGACAGCCGTACCGACATCGCGCCCACGCGCACCCTGCCCGCTTCGTTCTGCACCATGTCGACATCGATGCGTGCGGCAATCGGCTGCGGATCGACATGCTGCTTTTCCAGCGCGAACAGCAGGCTCGCCGCGAGACAGGTCGCGACCGCCGCGGCCAGCAACCGGATCGGGTTCGGCCCGCGTCCTTCGCCGAGCGGCGGCGGTTCGTCGGTGAGGACCGGCGACAGCGTCGTGCCGGCAAACACCACTTCGAAACAGAAGCGCGCCTGCTGCGCGACATCGACCGATATGTGCGCCTCGCTCATGGCGACTCCGCGCAGATCAACTGGGAAAGGAATGCCGGCACGCAGTCGCATCGATGCGCGCCGCCCGCAGGTTCGCGGCACCTTCAGCGCTCGGGTTCGCGTGGCGGCCCGTATGCGACGAAATCGCGCTCGACCGCGGACGCGTGCTCCGTTTCGATCGCGCCGCCGCGTGCGCCGGCTTCGTCGTCCGGTGCCGGTGCAGCCGGCGTCGCGGAGGCCGGCTCAACGCGCCCGTCGATCAGCGCCTGCAGCGCTTCGCGCTCGAGCACCTCGGATTGCAGCAGCCGTCGCGCGATGCGTTCAAGCGCATCGCGGCGTTCGCCGAGCGTCATCGCGACCCGCGCATGCGCGTCGGCGAGCAGCGTGCGCACCTCGTCGTCGATCATCCGCGCGGTGTGCTCGCTGCAGCGCCCGTCGCCCGCATGCCATGCGCCGGGCATGCCCTGCCGCACATCGCCATCGTCGAACGTCGCGAGCCCGATCTTCTCGCTCATCCCGTACTGCATGACCATGTGGCGCGCCATCGCGGTCGCGCGTTCGAGATCGTTCTGCGCGCCCGTCGATACGTCGCCGAACACGAGCTCCTCCGCAACGCGCCCGCCGAGCAAGGCATCGATCCGGTCGAGCAGTTCGCTCCTGCGCAACACGTAGCGATCCTCCGTCGGCACCTGCTGCGTATAGCCGAGCGCCGCCACGCCGCGCGGAATGATCGACACCTTCTTCACCGGATCGCAATGCGCGCGGCTTTCCGCGACGAGCGCATGGCCGGCCTCGTGATACGCGATGGTCAGCTTCTCCTGCGCGTTCATCACACGGCTCTTGCGTTCGAGGCCCGTCAGCGCGCGATCGATCGCCTCGTCGAAGTCGGCCATCCCGATCGCCGGCTTGCCGAGTTCGGCCGCATGCAGCGCGGCCTCGTTGACGACGTTCGCGAGATCGGCGCCGACGAAGCCCGGCGTGCGCGACGCCAGCTCGCCGAGATCGACGTCGGCCGCGAGCTTCACGCGCTTCACATGCACGCCGAGAATCTGCCGGCGGCCGTTCACGTCGGGCCGGTCGATCGCGATGTGGCGATCGAAGCGGCCCGGCCGCAGCAGCGCGGGATCGAGGATCTCCGGCCGGTTCGTCGCGGCCATGATGATCACGCCGGAGCCGGCCTGGAAGCCGTCCATCTCGACGAGCAACTGGTTGAGCGTCTGCTCGCGTTCGTCGTTGCCCGACATCGGGCCGACGCCGCGCACCTTGCCGAGCGCGTCGAGCTCGTCGACGAACACGATGCACGGCGCCTTCTGCTGCGCCTGCTCGAACAGGTCGCGCACGCGCGCCGCGCCGACGCCGACGAACATCTCGACGAACGCCGAGCCGCTGATCGAGAAGAACGGCACGGCCGCCTCGCCTGCCACCGCGCGCGCGAGCAGCGTCTTGCCGGTGCCCGGCGCGCCGACCACGAGCACGCCCTTCGGAATCTTGCCGCCGAGCCGCTGGTAGCGGTCGGGGTTGCGCAGGAACGCGACGAGCTGCTGCAGCTCGGCCTTGGCTTCGTCGATGCCCGCGATATCGTCGAACGTGATGCCGGTTTCCTGCTGCACGTACACGCGCGCGCGGCTCTTGCCCATCCCGGTGAAATCCTGCAGCCCGCCGCGCTTGCGCAGCATCATGTTCCAGATGAACACGAACAGCACGAGCGGCAGCAGCCACGAGGCGAGCGATGCCATCCAGCTCGTGTCGGGCGCGCCGTGATAGCGGATGCCGGCCGCGGTCAGCGTGTCGGTCAGGTGTTCGTCGCTCACGCGGTTGGTCGTGAACCGCCACGGCGCACCGGCCTGCTGCACGGCCGAGGCGTCGGACGCCGGCAGCATCGCGCCGGCCTGCGGCATCTTCAGCGTGCCCGAGATCGATGCGGGGCTGACTTCGAGATCGTCGACGAGCCGTGCGGCGACGAGCCGGTGGAAATCGCTGTACGCGATCGACGCCGACGACGGACGCAGCATCAGCAACTGCGCAGCGAACAGCACGAAGAAGCCCGCAGCGATCAGCAATCCCGGGTAGTCGAATTTCCTGTCCATGGCATCCGGCCGGACGTGCGCGCGGCGCTACGCTGCGCTGCCGCGGCACGGTGGACGTGCGTGGCTACGCGCGCAGCCCGCGCGCGGCATCGGCGGCCATGCGGCAGCGGTATACATGCGTGCCATCTCGCCTCGCTCCTGCGCATCAACGATGCCGCGACAACGCCGTCGGCCGGCATCGCCGGGCAATCCTCGCCCGGGCGGCACGCCGCGACGCGCCGCCCCTGAATCAAGTCTAGTTCGCGCGAGTGCGTCGCGCATTGCCCGCGGCGCGACGGGAATCGTCCGACAAACACCTTTCATCCGCCCCCGTTGCCGCGTTATAGTCGCGTTCGTGACACTTTTGTGACAAACGCATCGCACGCGCCGATACCCCACACGGGCCGTTGCCTTCCATCCTGCGGCACGGCAGCCTGTGCGGCACCGCCGTGCATCACGCCCCGTCCACCCGCCCATTCGAGGAACCCACGACGTGAACGACACCCCCGATCGCCCCGACGACCTTCCCGCCGATCCCGACCGCCGCCGCGTGCTCGGCGGCCTTGCCGCGCTCGGTGCGGGTGTCGCGCTCAGCGGCTGCGAAACCACCGGCGCGCCGCGTTCCGCCGCCGACCTGCGCGTCGACGAGGCGTTGCGCCAGCGCGTGCGGCACATCGTGGTGATCTATGCGGAAAACCGCAGCTTCGCGAACCTGTACGGCGATTTCCCGGGCGTAAGCCATCCGCTGAGCGAGGTGCGGCCCGAGCACGCGCAGCAGCTCGATCGCGACGGCAAGACGCCGTTGCCCGTGCTGCCGAAGATATGGGGCGGGCTCGTGCCGCAGGCGCAGGAAGTGGACGGCAAGCGCTACGCGATCGCCGAGCGCGACATCGACAAGCTGCCGAACGCGCCGTTCCGGATCGCGGACGCGCAGGGCAAGCCGCTGCCGAACGGCGTGATCACGCGCGACCTGTGGCACCGCTTCTACCAGAACCAGATGCAGATCGCGGGCGGCCGCAACGACCAGTTCGCCGCGTGGGCCGATTCGGGCGGCCTCGTGATGGGCCATTACCGCAATTCGGCCGACACGCTGCGGCTGTGGAACCTCGCGCGGCAGTACACGCTGTGCGACAACTTCTTCATGGCGGCCTTCGGCGGTTCGTGGATGAACCACATGTTCCTGATCTCCGCGCAGCCGCCGCTGTACCCGGACGCGCACAAGCATCCGCATGCGGCGAAACTGCTGTCGAAGGTCGAAGGCGACGATCCGGCCGGCACGCGCCTGAAGCTCGCCGACGATTCGCCCGCGTCCGCGCTCGACGGCCCGCCGAAGTTCGCGGGCGACGGCCCGCTGACGCCGGACGGCTATGGCGTGAACACGATGGCGCCGCCGTACCAGCCGAGCTACGTGCCGCCGCCGGACCCGGGCAACGCCGCGTATGCGGACCCGGCCGACCATCGCGTGATGCCGCCGCAGGGCTATGCGACGATCGGCGACCGCCTGTCGGAAAAGAACATCGACTGGGCGTGGTACAGCGGCGCGTGGCAGTACGCGCTCGAGCATCGCGACACGGGCGCCGTGCCCGATTTCCAGTACCACCACCAGCCGTTCAACTATTTCGCAAACTACGCGCCCGGCACCGATGCGCGCAGCAAGCACCTGCGCGACGCCGGGCTCGGCGACGAGCCGTCGACCAACCACTTCATCGCCGACATCGACGCGGGCCGCCTGCCGGCCGTCACGTTCTACAAGCCGCAGGGCAACCTGAACATGCATGCGGGCTACGCGGACATCGAATCCGGCGACCGTCACATCGCGACGGTGATCGACCATATCCGGCGCGGCCCGCAATGGGACAACACCGTGATCGTGATGACGCACGACGAGAACGGCGGCTGGTGGGATCACGTCGCGCCGCCGGTGGGCGACCGCTGGGGCCCCGGTTCGCGGATTCCGGCGCTCGTGATCTCGCCGTTCGCGAAGAAGGGTTTCGTCGATCACACGCTGTACGACACGAACTCGATCCTGCGCTTCATCAGCCGCGTGCACGGGCTCGCGCCGCTCGACGGCGTGGTCGCGCGCAACAAGGCGTTCGCCGCGCGCGGCGCGACGCCGCCGGGCGATCTCACGAACGCGCTCGACCTCGGCTGACGGCGGATTGGTCTGGTTGGCCTGGTTGGCCGCTTAGCGGCTGAGCCGCTGGGCCACTCAAGCACTTGGGCACTTCGGTGCCCGAAACGACGACGCCCCGGGCAATACGATTACCCGGGGCGTCGTTCATTTCCACCCTGCCAACGCTACGCGGCGTCGCGCAGCGCGTCGCACCCCGCCTGCGCGGCGTGACGGCCGGCCTGCCGGCCGAAAAACGTCGCGTCGGCCAGCGACAGCCCCGAGCTGTACCCGGCGCCCCAGCGCGGCAGCCCGCAAGTCGTGCGGCCGGCCGCATAGAGCCCCGCTACCGGCGCGCGCGCCGCGTCGACCACCTGCCCGGTCGGCAGCGTGTCGAGGCCGCCGAGCGTGAAGTGCGGATAGAACGCGTAGTCGATCCGGCAATCGAGCGCGACGAACGGCGGCTCAATCAGCGGCTGCAGCCATTTCTCGGCCTTGTGGAACAGCGGATCGGCGCCTTCGGCAGCATGGCGGTTGTAGACGTCGACAGTCGCCGTCAGCGTGCCGGCCGGCATCTCCAGGTCGCGTTCGACTTCTTCCCACGTTTCGCCGGCCGCCGCGATACCGATCCGCGCAATCGCGGGCGGTTCGCGGTACGTCGCCTGGTCAACGAGCAGGTAGATGCGGTCGCCGCCTTGGTGGAACGCGTGATGGCCCGTGCGGCCGTGATAACCGTCCTCGTTGATGAAGCGCTGGCCGCGCGCGTTCACGAAGATTCCCCGGATCAGCGATTCGGGTGCGTAGAACGGCAGGCTGACGAAGCCCTGGTCCATGTGGATCGTCGCGCCGCCCGCGCTCTGGCCGAGCAGGATGCCCGAGCCGTCGTCGCCGGGGCTGCCGATCGGTTCATCCGAGCGCAGGAACTGCGGCGCATGGCGGCGCACCATGTCGCGATTCATCGCGAAACCGCCCGCGCACAGGATCACCGCGCGACGCGCACGCACGCATGCCGTCTCGCCATACGCGCGCAGCACGACGCCGCGCACCGCGCCGTCGTCGTCGACGATCAAGGCGAGCGCGCGCGTGTCGTAACGCGTCGCGACGCCGAGCGCCGCCACGCGTTCGGCCAGCACGCGCATCAGCATCTGCCCGCCGCCCCAGCCCGGCCATTGCGGCGTGTGCCCGCGGGGGCACGGCTTCGCGGCCTCGCTGAACGGCCAGGCTTCCTCGCTGCCCGACCAGATCAGGCAATCGTCGGTCTCCGGTTCGACGATCCGCTCGGCAATGAACGTGTTCTTGTACGTGAGGCCCTGCGCGACGAGCCAGTCGTGGTGCGCCAGGCTTTCGTTCGCGTAGAGCCGCACCTTCGCCTCGTCGGCGTCGCGCCCGCCGGCCAGCATCAGGTAGCGGTACAGATCCTCGGTGTCGTCGGTAAAGCCGGCCTGCCGCTGTGCGGGCGTACCGCCGCTGCCGCCGAGGTAGATCTCGCCGCCCGACAGCGCGCTCGTGCCGCCGTAGCTCGATGCGCGCTCGACGATCAGCGTGTCGGCACCGGCACGCGCGGCTTCGATCGCCGCACAGGCGCCGGCCGCGCCGAAGCCGACGATCACGACATCGTGTTCGGCATCCCAGCGATGCACGTCGCGAATGTTCAGGGGGTGAGTCAGAGAATAGTCGGATGACATGAGGAATGGGTCAGCGTGTAGGAAACCTGAGGGAAGCGATGGAAAGCGGTAGATACGGCGAGGGCGTGACAGGCGGCCCGTTGCCGATGTCGCCGCGATGCCGGGACGGGCGTGCGACGGTGCGTGTGCGCAACGCACGCGTCCCGCGCCCGGTTGAAGCCGCGATGCGCGTCAAACGGATCGGCCCGGGCGATGATTCCGACGTGGTCGTGGCGAAGGGCATTGGTACGCCATCGCGCCTCCACGGCTTCCGGCCTGCGCGGCGCGCAGCCGCGCCGACGTCACATGCCGCGCAGCGCGGCGAAACCGAAGTGCGACGGATCGATCGGCACGCAGCCGGCCGGCAGCCCGTTCGCGTCGACCGAGCGGCATTGCAGGATGCCGGCCGCATACGGCGGCGACGGAACCTGATCGGCGCCGTATCGCGCCATCGCCATGGCAGCGAACGTGCCCATCGCCAGTACGCACAGCTTGCGAGTCGTCAGTCTCATGATCGTCGTCCCCTCCGGTTGTCCGCTGGTGCGGTTCGTGTCCGGCGTGCATCGCATGCGGCACCGGATGACTGCACGGTAGCCAGCGCCCGGCCGCCGGCCATCGTCCATTTCGACTAGGGGCAAACGCTGAGCGGCGGGCGCACGGCGTGTCGCATCGCAGCATCGTGCGCGATGGCTTCGCACACGCGGAGGAGACGCGGCGCGTTGCGCGCCCGTCGCGGCCGGCCGCGCCAATCGTCAGACGCCTGTCTCACGCCGGCCGCTGCGCCGCACCATCCGGGCGCGATCGTGCGGCACGCGGCGCCCGGCCCCGGTGTTTTCCCCGACCCTCGCCCTGCTCCGTATGGATGATGAGTCGCCATCGGTCCGATGCGAACCTTCGCCTCGACGTCGCAATGCCGCCGCGTCCGCACTCGCGGCGCGGCCGACTCTTTCCGTTCTTCCACGGGAGCACTGCATGACCGATTCGAATCCCCGCCACGCGCTGTACGAACTGGCGTGCCGCTACGCGCAAGCCGTCGACCGGCGCGACTGGCCGCGACTCACCGCCCTCTTCACGCCCGATGCGCAGCTCGCCGGCCCCGGCTTCCGCTTCGACGACCGCGACGCGATCGTGACGGGCATGCGCGTGATCGAGCGCTACGAAGCGACCCAGCATCACGTGCACAACCAGCTCGTGACGCTCGACGGCGGCGCGGCCGACGTCGAGACCTATGGCGTCGCCTGCCACGTCTACGTGCGCGACGGCGTGAAGCGCAAGCTCGACTGGGGGCTGCGCTATCGCGACCGCTGCGTGTTCGACGGCGGCACGTGGCGTTTCGCCGCGCGCACGCTGCACGTCGACTGGTCGCAAGACCTGCCGCTGGAGGGCTGAACGATGCGCACCGCTGCTCCCCTCGACGGCCGCACCGCACTCGTCACGGGCGGCGCCGGCGGCATCGGCGCGGCCTGCGCGCACGCGCTCGTCGCCGACGGCGCGGCCGTCGTGCTGATGGGTCGCCGCCGCGACGCGCTCGAACGCACGCAACGGCAACTGACCGACGCGGTGCCCGGCAGCCGCGTCGCGATCCATGCGGGCGACGCCTGCGACGAAGGCGACCTGCAGGCCGCACTCGACTGCGCGTGGGCGCTCGACCGTCGCCTCGACATCGTCGTGCCGACGGTTGGCGGTGCGGGTTTCCGGCCGCTGCTGCTGCACGACGCCGACACCTTCCGCGCCGAAATCGACCTGAACCTGCACAGCGCGTTCGCCGCGATCCGTCACGCCGCGCCGCGGCTCGCCGACAGCGGCGGCGGCGCGATCGTCTGCATCTCGTCGACTGCCGCGCAGATCAATTTCCGCTGGCTGTCCGCATACTGCACCGCGAAGGCTGCGCTCGAAGCGCTCGTGCGCGGCGCGGCCGAGGAACTGGCCGGCGCGAAGATCCGCGTGAATGCGGTGCGCCCGGGCCTCACGCGCTCCGAAGCAACGGCGCCGATGTTCGACAACCGCGCGCTCGTCGATAGCTTTCTCGAGCAGATCCCGCTCGGCACGCTCGGCGAACCGGAAGCGATCGCGCATGCGGTGCGCTATCTCGCGGGCCCCGAGTCGGGCTGGGTGACCGGCCAGAGTTTCGCGGTCGACGGCGGCCACGAACTGCGCACCAACCCGCACGTCGACGACACGATCGCGCAGATCTACGGCACGGCCGCGCTCGACGCGATCAAGGCCGGCCGCACACCGGGCGCCGCATGAGCGCCCGCCCTCTTTCAACGTCAAGGGAATACGACCGACCATGAATCGAGTCGCAAACAAGGTCGCGCTGGTCACCGGTGCGGCAAGCGGCGTCGGCCGCGCGGATGCGCTGCTGCTCGCCGCCGAAGGCGCGCGTGTCGTGCTGACCGACATCGACGAGGACGCAGGCCGCGCGCTCGCACGCGAGATCGGCGACGCCGCACTGTTCGTCCGCCACGACATCGCCGACGAGGACGGCTGGCGACAGGCGATCGCATCGACGCTCGACCGCTTCGGCCGCCTCGACGTGCTCGTCAACAACGCGGCGATCTGCCCGGTCGGCTCGATCGAGGACACGAGTCTCGACACGTGGCGGCGCGTGATGCGCACCAACGCCGACGGCTATTTCCTCGGCTGCAAATATGCGATCGGCGCGATGAAGGGCAACGACACGCCGGGCTCGATCGTGATGATGTCGTCGGTCGCCGCGCTCGGCGGGCTGCCGATGATGTGCGCATACACCGGGTCGAAAGGCGCGGTGACGGCGCTCGCGCGCAGCGTCGCCGTGCACTGCAAGCGCAGCGGTTACCGCATCCGCTGCAACTCGATCCATCCGGACGGGATCTGGACGCCGATGACGCAGGCGCTGATGCCCGATCTCGACCCGGCCGCGCTCGGCATCGGCAGCGATCCGATGGCACGCATGTGCGACCCGCGGGACGTCGCGAATCTCGTGCTGTTCCTCGCGTCCGACGAATCGCGTTTCGTGAACGGCGCGGAGCTGCGGATCGACAACGCACAACTGGTGTCGTCGCTGTGACGCGACGCGCTGCTCTCCCGTTCAAAGGAGTTCATCGATGATTTCATTCAACGGCAAGACCGTGCTGGTCACCGGCGGCGGCGCGGGCATCGGCCGTGCGTGTGCGGAAGCGTTCGGCGCGGCCGGCGCACGCGTCGCGGTCGCCGAGATCGACCCGGTCCGCGCGCAGGACGTGCGCCAGGCGCTCGAGGCGGCAGGCGTCGACGCGCTCGTCGGCACCGTGGACGTCACGCGCCGCGACCAGGTCGATGCATTCGCACGAACCGTCGACGCGCGCTTCGGCGGCCTCGACGTGCTCGTCAACAATGTGGGCGACTTCCTGCAGATCGCGAAACCGTTCGACGACTGCACCGACGACGACATCGCGCGGCTGTTCGACGCGAACCTGCGCCAGGTGTTCGTCGTCACGCGCGCGATGCTGCCGTTGCTGCGCAAGCGCGGCGCGGGCGGCTGCATCGTCGGCGTGTCGTCGATCGAAGGCTTTCGCGCCATTCCGAACTGCACCGTGTACGCGTCGTTCAAGGCCGCGCTGACCGGCTTCACGAAAAGCCTCGCGCTCGAACTCGGGCCGGCCGGCATTCGCGTGAACCAGATCGCCCCCGAAACCACCGAGACGCCGCAGGTGCCCGTCAGCGCGATGGTCGCGGCCGAGCATCGCGGGCACATCCCGCGCTGGATCCCGCTCGGGCGCTTCGGCGCGGCGGGCGATATCGCGGGGGCCGCGCTGTTCCTGGCGAGCCCGCTCGCCGCGTGGGTCACCGGCACGACGCTGCATGTCGACGGCGGCGCGCTCGCGGCGGCCGGCTGGTATCGCGACCCGAACGGCTTCTGGACCAACATGCCCGTCGTCACGGGCAACGGCTTCAATTTCTGAGCGGCACCGCCCGCCTGTTCATTTCACACGGCGCGGATGCGCCGCTACCGGAGACACCATGAAGATCCTGATCGTCGGCGGCACCGGCCTCATCGGCGGCCATGCCGCGCTGCACCTGCATGCGCAGGGCAACCCCGTCACGCTCGCCGCACGCAAGCCACCCGCCGCCGGCAGCGCACTCGCGCAGTTCGACGTATTGCTGCGCGACTACGTGGCCGGCAACTTCACGCGCGACGATCTCGCGCCGTTCGACGCGGTGGTGTTCGCGGCCGGCAACGACATTCGCCACCTGCCGCCCGGCACCGACGAAGCCGCGCACTGGGAGCGCGCGAACGTCGATGCGGTGCCGCGCTTCTTCGCGCTCGCGCGCGACGCGGGCGTGAAGCGCGCGGTGCTGGTCGGCAGCTTCTATCCGCAGGTCGCGCCGGCGCTTGTCGACACGGTGCCGTACGTGCGCTCGCGCCATCTCGCCGACGAACGCGTCCGTGCGCTCGCGACGCAGTCGTTCGCCGTCTGCAGCGTCAACGCGCCGTTCGTCGTCGGGTCGGTGCCGGGGCTGCGCAACGAGATGTTCGCTGCCTACACGGGCTATGCGCAAGGCCGGTTCGCGGGGCTGCCCGTGTTCGGGCCGGCCGGCGGCAGCAACTTCATCTCGACGCAATCGCTGTCGGAAGCGATCTGGGGCGCGCTGCAGCGCGGCGAAGCAGGCAAGGCCTACCTCGTCGGCGACGAGAACCTCAGCTTCGCCGACTACTTCGCGGCCTTCTTCCGCGCGGCGGGCAATCCGCGGGACGTCCCGTCGCTCGACCAGGAGCATCCGCTGTTGCCCGACATCGCGATCTACACGGGGCGCGGCAACGTCGTGTCGTACGAGCCCGATCCCGCCGACAGCGCGCTGCTGCGCTACCGGCGCGGCGATGTGCAGCGTGCGGTCGATGAAGTCGTTGCGCATTGCCGCGCGCAGTAGGCAAACGGCGCGTGTGCGGCGCGAATGCAAAAACGTCCCGCCGCCGGCAACGAATGCCGGCGGTGGGACGTCGGAACGACAACGTCGATGCGGGCCGTCAGGCGCCGATACGCTGCTCGATCTTCTTCATCGTGTCGGTCATTTCGGCCGGCAGGCGCAGCTTCAGCATGTCGAACAGCGCCGCATGCAGCTTCAATTCCTCACGCCATTCGTCGGCGTTCATCGACGTCACCGCGTCGAACTGCTCGCGCGTGAAATCGAGGCCGTCCCAGTGCAGGTCCTCGTACGCAGGCGACACGCCGAACGCATGCTCATCGCCGCCACCCGTGCCTTCGAGACGGTCGAGCATCCACTTCAGCACGCGCATGTTCTCGCCGAAGCCCGGCCACACGAACTTGCCGTTCGTATCCTTGCGGAACCAGTTCACGCAGTAGATCTTCGGCAGTTTCGCGCCGGTGCCTTCGAGCTGCTTGCCGAGCTTCAGCCAGTGCGCGAAATAATCGCTGACGTTGTAGCCACAGAACGGCAGCATCGCGAACGGATCGCGGCGCACGATGCCCTGCTGGCCGACCGCCGCGGCGGTCGTCTCCGAGCCCATCGTCGCGGCCATGTACACGCCTTCGACCCAGTCGCGCGCCTCGGTCACGAGCGGCACGGTCGTCGAACGGCGGCCGCCGAAGATGAACGCGTCGATCGGCACGCCGGCCGGGTTCTCCCAGTCGTCGTCGATCGACGGGCACTGCGCGGCCGGCGCCGTGAAGCGCGAATTCGGATGCGCCGCCTTGCGGCCCGTCTCCTTGCCGATCTCAGGCGTCCACGGGTTGCCCTGCCAGTCGGTCAGCTTCGCGGGCGGCGTGTCGGTCAGCCCTTCCCACCACACGTCGCCGTCTTCCGTCAGCGCGACGTTCGTGAAGATCACGTTTTCCGTGAGCGTCGAGATTGCGTTCGGGTTGGTCTTCACGCCCGTGCCCGGCGCGACGCCGAAGAAGCCGGCTTCCGGGTTGATCGCATACAGCCGGCCGTCGCGGCCCGGCTTCAGCCACGCGATGTCGTCGCCGATCGTCGTGACCTTCCAGCCATCGAAACCCTGCGGCGGAATCAGCATCGCGAAGTTCGTCTTGCCGCACGCGGACGGGAATGCGGCCGCGACGTGATATTTCTTGCCGGCCGGCGACGTCACGCCGAGGATCAGCATGTGTTCGGCAAGCCAGCCCTGGTCGCGCCCCATCGTCGATGCGATACGCAGCGCGAAACACTTCTTGCCGAGCAGCGCGTTGCCGCCGTAGCCCGAACCGAAACTCCAGATCTCGCGCGTCTCGGGAAAGTGCACGATGTACTTGACCGGGTTGCACGGCCACGGAACGTCCTGCTGGCCGGCTTCGAGCGGATGGCCGACGCTGTGCACGCACGGCACGAAATCGCCGTCCTCGCCCAGCACGTCGTACACCTCGCGGCCCATGCGCGTCATGATCCGCATGTTCACGGCGACGTACGGGCTGTCGGACAGCTCGACGCCGACGTGCGCGATCGGCGAGCCAAGCGGGCCCATCGAGAACGGCACGACGTACAGCGTGCGGCCGCGCATCGAGCCGCGGAACAGGCCGTTGAGCGTCTCGCGCATTTCGGCGGGCGCGATCCAGTTGTTGGTCGGGCCGACGTCGTCGCGCGATGCCGCGCAGATGAACGTGCGATCCTCGACGCGCGCGACGTCCGACGGATCGGATTGCGCGAGATACGAGTTCGGGCGCTTCGCCGGGTTCAGCCGCTTGAGCGTGCCCTGGTCGACCATCTCCTGGCACAGCGCGTCGTATTCTTCCTGCGAACCGTCACACCACACGACACGCTCGGGCTCCGTGAGCGCCGCGATGCGCGACACCCAGTCGATCAGCTTGCGATGTTTGACGAAAGCCGGCGGAGCGATCAGCGGGCCGTGTGTCGCTTCGGCCAGATTGTTTTGCGACATGAGGGTGTCTCCAGATTATTGGGCGAGGATGGGGGATGCGGGGCGAGCCCGCGAGATGGGGGATGCGATTGGAGCGCAGAGTGCGGCGGCGCGCAGGACGGGACACGCGAGCGGAGCGCGTGTCGATGCCGCGATGCGTGCGAGAGAAGGTGACGTCTCGTTAGAAGGTGCGAACGCGAGTTTCGCCATGCAAGCAACCTGCCGTACAACTCCATGGCGACCAGCATACCATCGCCGTTATTTGGCAAACGTTGCGTTGCAACAAGAAACAACCATGTCGGCGATCCGGCACGCCGGTTGCCTGTGAATTATTTTTACAACGCCATTGCGCGCGTTTCGGGGGCGAAACGCGCCGGGACGGCCGTCCAACAAGGGTTTCGCGGAAGCGGCAAATCCGGCCCGCCGCGCCCGCGTTTAGCCAGCGAGCGCGCGGGCCGTGCGAATTCACGTTTTCGCTAGTCAGGCAAACCCTGAATTAGGTTGCGTACACAAACATCCGACGAGAACGTGCGGCGGGCCCACCCGCTCAAAACGGCGCGCCCGGCAATCCGGGGTAATACGCGCCTGCCGCCATCCCGCCGTCGACGGCCAGTTCGGCGCCGTTGCAGTACGACGCTTCGTCGCTCGCGAGGAACAGCGTCGCGCGCGCGATTTCGTCGGGCAGGCCGACGCGTTGCATCGGCACGTTCGCATAGTGCTTGTTGATTTCCTCGAGCGGCGCGCCGGTCGGGTTCGACATCGCGGTGTTCACGCCACCCGGATGAATCGAATTCACGCGCACGCCCTGATGGCCGAGTTCGAGCGCCGCGACCTTCGTCAGCCCGCGTACGCCCCACTTGCTCGACACGTACGCGGCCAGTGCGTTCACGCCGCGCAGCCCGTCCACCGACGAGATGTTGACGATCGACCCGCGCTTCTGCGCGATCATGCGCGGCGCGATCGTCCGGATCCCGACGAACGTGCCGACGAGGTTGATCGACACAGCACGCTCGAAATCGCGTTTCGACAGCTCGGTGATGCCGCCGAACGTCAGCACGGCCGCATTGTTGACCAGCACGTCGATACGGCCGAACTGCTCGACCGTCGCTTCGGTCACGCGCACCCAGTTCGCTTCGTCGGCGACGTCGAGCCGCATGAAGCGCGCCGCGTCGCCGAGCTCGCGCGCGAGCGCTTCGCCTTCCGCATCGAGCACGTCGCCGATCACGACGCGCGCGCCCTCCGCGACGAACAGCCGGCACGTCGCCGCGCCCATGCCACGCGCACCGCCCGTGACGATCGCTACCTTTCCTTCCAGTCGACCCATGTCGTCCTCTCTTCGATTCCGGTTTGCCGGCCGCCGCGCGCAAGCGTGCACGCACTTGCCGGATCATGATCGGCACGCGGCCGGTGCCGCGCGCCTCCGCCGTCAGCCGCCGTCGTCAGCCCCAGTACGCCTGCCCGCCGTCGAGCGGCAGCGTCGCGCCCGTCAGATACGCAGCGTCGCGGCTCGCCAGAAACACGATCGCGCGGCCGATGTCCTGCTCGCAGTCGCCTACGCGGCCGAGCGGAATCGTGCGGAAAAACGCGGCGGCTTCCTGCGGGTTCGCATCGACCCAGCCTTTCAGGCCCGGCGACAACGCGTGCGGTGCGACCGCGTTCACGCGGATCCCGTCCACGCCCCACTCGCAGGCAGCCGCGCGCGTCAGCGCACGAATCGCCTCCTTGGTCGCCGCGTACGCGCCGTAGCCGGACGCATCCCAGCGCACCGCGGCCGACGAAGCGAAATTGACGATCACGCCGTCGCCCTTCAGATGCGGATGGCACGCGCGCATCATGCGCAGCGTCGCGATCGGCCCCGACTCGAGCCCCGCGAGGAAATCCGCATCGGTTATGTCGAGCAGGCGGCCGAGCGGCACGACCTGCGCGTTGTTGATCAGGATCTGCACGCCGCCGAAGCGCGCAACGACGCTGTCGACGCATACCACGATCTGCGCGGCGTTCATCACGTCGCACACGAACGGCTCGGCCACGCCACCACGCGCGCGAATCGCCTCGCAGGTCGTGAGCAGCTTGTCGCGGGTACGACCGACCACCGCGACGTGCGCGCCTTCCGCCGCGAGCGCCTGCGCAACGCCCTGGCCGACGCCCTGCCCTGCGCCCGTCACGAGCGCGACCTTGCCTTTCAGGATGCCCATGTGCGCTCCTCAGGCGACGATCGCGGGATGGGCCTGCACGGGCCCGCCGAGCAGTTCGCGGTACGACGGCGGCTGCTTGCCGTCGAGATCGGCGATGCCGTACCGCAACGCGGCTTCCGCGCCGACGAGCACCTGCCCCGACCACGCCATGCGCTGCGGATCGCCATGGATCGCGTGAATCACGCGGCCCGTGAATTCCGGGCTTTCCGCGACGAGCGAGAATTCCTTGTACAGATCCGGGTGTTCTTCCCACACGCGCGTCGTGCGCTCGGTGCGCAGCGGGCCCATCCAGATCGACACGGCCGCGACGTCGAACGGCTTCAGGTCGACGGCCATGTCCTTCGCGAACTTGTCGACACCGGATTTCTGCGCGCCGTAGGCCGCCCCGTGCATGTAACAGCTCGCGCCGAACGACGACGTGAACGCGATCAGCCCGCTGCGACGCTTCACCATCAGCGCCGCCGCGTGCCAGCTCGCGACATAGGCGGAGCGCAGCCCGACATCGAGGATGTTGACGAGGTCGAGCGACTTCTCCCAGAACGGGCCCGGCAGGATCAGTTGATCGTGCAGGTAGGTCGCGTTGTTGACGAGAATGTCGAGCCGCCCGCTTTCACGTTCGACACGCTCGAACAGCGCCTTCACCTGCGCGTCGTCCGCGTGGTCGCACGCCACCGCGATCCCGCGGCCGCCGAGCGCATCGATCTCGCGCGCAGTCTCGTGGATCGTGCCGGGCAGCGGCGCGTCGCCTTCGTTCTGCGAGCGGCCCGTGACGTAGACGGTCATGCCGGCCGCACCGAGCGCGCGCGCGATGCCCTTGCCCGCGCCGCGCGATGCGCCCGTCACGACGGCGACCGGCGCATCGTGGTTCTGTGTCATGTTCGATGTCTCCTGTGGAATGTGCGTCATGTGCAAGGCGCTGGCGTGCGTCAGGCGGCCGGCGGCTGCGCACCGGCGAACAGCACGCCCGGCGCATCGCCTTCGTAACGGGCCGACAGCGTCGACGTGACGACGCAGCGCGTGCCCGCGATCTTCCATTCGCCGTCGACCTTCCGGTATTCGTCGTCGTAGTACGCGCCGAGCTGCGTGAGCGTTCGCGCGTTCGTGTCGATCATCTGGTAGTGCAGGCCCCACGTGCCGCGCGCATGCACGTCGTCGAGCACGTCGATCTCGGGATTCACGCCGTGATGCATCTCGACGATGTGCGGATGGCAGCCGAGTTGCACGAATACGTCGACGAGCGCGTCGCGCGTGTCGAACGTGCCGATGCGGCCGTAGTCGATGTACACGTGGCCGGGCGCGAAGCAGTCGCGCATCCCTTGCGGATCCTTGCGGTCGCAGCACGTGAAGTAGCGCGCCTTCAGCCGGCGGATCGCGTCGGCATCCTCGAGCCGGCGCACACGCGCTTCCAGCGATTCGATGAGGGTCATCCTGTCTCCTTGTTCGGTGCCGGCGCGGTTCGATGGCCGCGTCGATGCCACGTTACCGCCGCGCGATCCGTCGGCCATCACCCGTTCGGATGAAACCGGCGATTCGTCCTCGCAGCGCCGGGCGCATGCGGACGGCGCGTTCGTCCGAACAGACGATGTGATGCAGGCGGCTTCGTTCCTACCATCGAACGACACCACCACGAGACCCGGCGATGGACGACACGACCCGCACGCTCCACGAGTACGAGCAGATCCGACAGTTGAAGTACCGGTATTTCCGCGCGGTCGACACGCACGACTGGGCGCTGCTCGCGGATTGCCTGACCGAAGACTGCGAGGCCCGCCTGTACGGCGGCCGCTACGTGTACGACGGCCGCGACGCGTTCGTGTCGAGCCTGCGCGAGCTGATCGGCAAGCCGACCTTCCTGACGATGCATCACGGCCATCACCCCGAGCTCACGCTGGTCTCGGCCGATCATGCGTGCGGCGTGTGGTTTCTCGAGGACCACGCGATCAATATCGAGGACAACTACCTGCTGCACGGCACTGCGTTCTACGACGACCAGTACGTGAAACGCGACGGCGCGTGGTGCATTCACGCGACGCGCCACGAGCGCCTGTTCGAAACCGTCACGTCCCCGATTCCGCCGTCGCTCACGCTGACCGCGAACCGGTTCGCGCCGGACGCATACCCGTCGGCCGGATCGCCCGAAACCGCTTCCTGAACCCCGGCGGCAACGCCGCCGATCCCGTCATTCCCCTCTGGAGCCGGAGCAATGGAGAAAGTCATTTACGTGTTGTGGCGCAACGCGCAGGCTGCGCCCGATCAGTGGAGCCGCACGGTGCGCGCGCCACTCGCCGACAAGCTGCTGTCCCTCGGTGCGCACGGCGTGCAGGTGAACGTCGCGGATGCGGACGTCGCGCCGGCCGCCGGCCTGAAGCAGACCAACACGCATCCGGGCATCGACGGGATCGTCGCGGTGTGGGTCGATAGCGCAAACGCGATGTTCCGCCAGCCGTTCGACGACGCGGTGCGTGCAATCGTCCCGCACATGGCTGCGTATCTCGTCACCGAATCTCAGCCGATTCCGAATACGCGCTTTCCGGCACGGCCGGGCGAGCGCACCACGGGCTTCTCGCAGCTCGCGTTCCTGAAGCGGCCGCCGCGCCTCACGCACGAAGCATGGCTCGACGTGTGGCACGGGCATCACACGCGCGTCGCGATCGATACGCAGGACAATTTCCTGTACGTGCAGAACGTCGTCGTGCGCGCGCTCACGCATGCGGCGCCCGGTTATGACGCGATCGTCGAGGAATGCTTTCCCGCCGCGGCGATGACCGATCCGCATGCGTTTTTCGATGCGGTGGGCGATGACGAAAAATTCCAGCGCAATGTGGCCGAGATGATGGACAGCTGTGGACGCTTCATCGACTTCGACAAGATCGATGTGCTACCGACGAGCCAGTATGTGGTGAAGGCCGTGCGGGGGTGAGTTCGGGGGATCGCGTGGGGCGATCCTTGCCGGCGCCGGGAGTTGTCGTTCGAGATTGCCGCACAGGCTTTCCCGGCCCCTTCAGCTCACTCGAACTTGCGGAAATCCACGTATTCCTTGACGAACTTCCCCGTCGACAGGAGTGCGCTTTCGATGTCCGCGATAACGGATGAGTTGTCGATCGACGCCGTCACGAACAGTCCCCAGATATCGTCGTCAATTTCATAGTGGCCCCGGGCGTAGGCCCAATAGCTGAAGTAGCGGTCGTGAAACAATGCGACCACGGGTTCATCAACGCCGTGCGGATGCGGAACCTCGACAGCGTGCAGCGCATCCTGCAGGATCGCGGCGATGCTCGGAAAATCCGCCGCACGATGATCATCGAGTACCTCGACCAGCAGATCACTGCCGTGAAATACCGGTCGAACACGGAATCGAATCAGGTTTGTCATGGCTCGTTTTCTGTTGTCGTGGCCCGGTATCGAACGACGGCTCGCAGCCGGTTACGAAAGCGGACACGCCGAACGGGCATTGGTCGCGTCGATGACGGCACACTTGCCGACGCCGGATTTCCGGTTACTCGAGCGCCTGCCGGATCGCCAAGGCGAGCCCGGCCGGATTCTCCCAGGCCATCGAATGGCCCGCGTTTTCCACGATGCCGACGTTCACCCCTTCCGCGGGAAGACGTTCGGTGTCGACATCGGGCAGCGAGCGTGCACCAAACAAAACGGTTCTCGGCATCTTCATCGAATGGAGCTGCTCGCGCCAGCTTGGATGACTGCCCTCGATGAGCGACACGGCACTTCGATGAACGGCGTACGGAGCACTGGCCGACATCGAAGCCGCCCAGATATCGCTGCCGCCGGCGGCGGATTCGGCGATCAGCGCGGCGTGCCCGGCTTGCACATATTCCACCTCTGTCATCGCCGCGATTTTTCTGCTGAAAAAGCCGCCTCCAGGCTCCAGATTGGGCTCGCCCAGCACGAGATGCCGCACCCGCTCACCGAGCTGCATCGATGCGGCGATCGCCACTGCGCCCCCCATGCTGTGACCGAACAGGTTGAGCGACGACAGCGCCAGATGATCGGCGAGTGCCGCGATCGTTCCGGCATGCTCTTGAATGGTGTAGGAAAAGTCCACGGGCCGATCGCTGAACCCGAATCCAGGCAGATCGACCAGCACCGCCCGATGCCCCGACAAAGCAGGCTGTGCCATGACGCCCGGATAATCGCAGGAGGACGCGCACCCCAATCCGTGAACGAAGAATGTCGGTATCCCTTGCCCGGGGAGATCGTGATACCGGATTCCCCATTGGCCGTTCCTTATGGCAAAAGTCTTCATGTTCGATTTCCAGCTTTCAACGTTCAACGGCGGTAGCGGCTGTACCGCGCCCTGACATCGCTGTCGTGCCACGCGGATGCATATTTCAAATCGAGCGTACGCATCGATACCCGAGAATCTACACTGACAGCCCCGCTTCCACGATATGGATCATGCATGGAATCGCCTGCCCCCTTCAGTGGTTCGAAGATTGCGCTCTTCAAGGACCGGGACATCCTCGTCTATCGACGTGACGACAAGCCCGACATCCCGTTTCCCGGCCTGTGGGACCTGCCCGGCGGAGGCAGGGAAGGTAACGAGACGCCCGAAGCGTGCGTGTTGCGTGAACTCCATGAGGAATTCGGACTGACGATACCGGGCAGCCGGATAGGTTGGTCCAGGGTCTATCCGTCGAGCCGGCCCGACCGCCTGCCACACTGGTTCTTCGCCGGTTGGCTGAGCGCTGCGGAAATCGCCGCGATCCGTTTCGGCAATGAAGGCCAGGAATGGACGCTGATGGATGTCGACGCGTATCTGCAGCTCACTGATGCGATCACGCATTTGCAGGCGCGCGTGACGGATTATCTGAATCGTTGACGGCGCACGGTTGCCGGCGATTGACGTTTGTCCTTCGAATGTCGCGTACTGTGCCGACGCCTGATCGATGCGTTCGACCGAAGGCGGTTGAAGTGACCATGCCCGCATCCCGACAGCAGACACTCGACGTCATTTGACCGGTGCCTGCTTCGATAAAGGCCGCCCTGACGGATCGACCGGATTCGACTGGAACTAGCGCCGATTCGCTGTCGCCGCATGCACGAACGCCGAAATTGCCGCCACCACGCCGTCCGCCAGCGGCAGATCCGGGTTCGAATAAGCGGCGAGGTTTTCCTGCAGCGCCGACGTGCGAACCGTCTTGAGCACATGATTGGCGTCGGCGATCAGCGCCATTTCGGCCCGCGGATTGGCCTGCTTCAGCAGTTCCGCGTCCTGTACGGCAACCTGGATATCCCGCGCCCCCTGCACGATGAGCACGGGCTTCATGTAACCGGCCAGCAGCGCTGCCGGATCGAGGATCAACTCGCTCATCAGGAAGCGCTGGACTTGCGGCCTGAACAACGGCATGAGTGCCGGGTCGATCCTGGCTGCGTCTACCCGTTCACCTGCCTCCAGGGATTCGAGGATCGACATTGCATTGGCAAGAATCGGAGCATTTGCCGGGTTCGATTGCAGTTGTTGCCTCAACACGGGACCTAGCGGGCGCCCTGCCGTCGATACCAGGATCAGGCCGCCGATGTCGTCCATTTGCCGGGCAGCCGACAACGCCACCCATCCGCCCTCGCTATGGCCCAACAGCCACACCCGGGAAGCGCCCATCCGCGCGCGAATGGCGGTGACCCAAGAACGGACGTCGGCCGCGTACTCGTCGATCGTGACGTCATCGGCATCCGGTATCGCCGACGCGCTGCCGTACATGCCGCGCTTGTCGATTCGAACCGACGCGATTCCTTCATCGCGCAATCCCTCCGCGAGCAATCGATAGGTCGACGCCTGAACCCCGTTCGGCGCGTTACCGTTCCTGTCGGCCGGGCCCGAGCCCGGCACGATCAGCACCACCGGGGCGTCGCCGGAACCCGGGGACAACAGCGTGCCTTTCAACGGGCCGGCCGGGCCCGGTGCTTCGATTTCCGTCTGCATGGTTTGTAAAGGATCTCTCGAATGAAGGGCGAAAGCCATTGTGATGCTCGCGAACATCGCCGTCGCCATCGGCCCTGGCCGCGCTTGAAACCCTCGACGTCTTCCTGGGATGGCCACGACGTCCTGGCAACACCGCGATCAATTGCCAGCGACGGAAGCGGCTCGTTCAAGCCGTCGTACCTGGCCGACACCTGGCCGATGCAATTGACCGAGGCCGCCCCGCTCTTGCCCGTCAGTCACCCGTGAACCGGCGCGGCTGATACGTATTCCCGTTCCAGGTAAAACGCGCGGACTTGCCCGCCCCGGCCTTTCCCTTGGGACGCACAAGGAGGTCGTAGTGCCCGTTCGTCATGTGAGGACTGAACGACAGCACGTAATGCGTCTCCGTCGTATTTTCCGCATCACAGGAATCCGGCCGGGCATCGCCCGGCTTCCCGCGTTTTCCGTCGTTCTTCTCGTCACATTCCGCAGCCCCGTCCTTGTCATAGGTCGACCAGTCGGTTAGCGCGGAGAAGACGGGCGTCACGCGACCATCGCGATAACGATACAGGCTCAGTATCCCGGTCGAATCGCTATGCGCGGTCGACGTGTAGTTATTGCCGAAGAGCACGCCAAAGGCAGTTTCCTGCGCGCTGATTCGGTAGGGAATGACGTCCATGGCCAGGAATGCACTCCATAACATCGGTGACGTATCGACGCGCTCGCTCCGATCGCTCGCGAGCAGGCGGAACCCTTGCCCGTCGCGGGTCAGCACACCTGTCCACAACTCCGCGTCGACGGTCTCGGTCGGGCGCTGTACCAATGCGGCCACGACCCAAAGCGGCCCTGAAGCCGACGGCCCATGTGCCCATGGTGACAGCGCGACACCCTTGACACTGTCTGCCGGGGCCGGGTCCGTGCCCATCAGGGTGCGCAACGCCGCTTGTTGCTGCTCGTCGTCGGTCACGTTGCTCGACGCAAACGCGCAGTGCGCGACCAGCGCCAGGACGAGCGTCAGCACCGTTTGGATGGAAAAGTCGAGTTTCCTGCTTCTTCGGGCGCGTGAGTCTCGCCGCCCAAAGGATGAATCATCTCCGCGCGCTTCCTGCATGCCGATCGACATTGCCCGTGTTCTCCTCGTAGATCCTGTTTCCAGCCAGTTGCAAGCAAGTTTCGTCGCGTCAACGTCTCTGCGCGTGACTCGACGGGCTTCGACCGCTCGAGCCGATGCCGGAGACGTCGAACCGCATCGCAGCGATTCAATTCATGGCGCCTTGGCCAAAGCCAGAACGGCCATCACCGCATCGTCCTCGATTCCCTTGATATCCGACGGGAACCGGTTTCTTTGCGGTATCAACACGATGAGCCCCTCGATCTGCGCGGTAACCAGCGCGGCTCGCCTCGCGAGCGCGGCTTGCGACAGCGCCGGGTTCACGGCCTCGATGAATCCAGCGATCACGCGCCGTTGAAACCCGTATCCCTCTTCGAGCATTTTCCGCGCGAACTCCTGAGTCTGCGCCAGTGCCCAGAAGTTCACGAACAGGCTTTGCGTCCGGGGCTGCTTGCCGTCCTCGAGCAACAACCTGACCACTTTCTCCAGGCGGCCCTCGGCTGTCAGCGACGTGTCCGCGCTGACACTGTCGTACGTATTAGCGTAGGCCTCCATCGTCGCGGAAAATCGGTTTCATCGACGACGAACGCATCATCTACTCGGGTGGATGTTTCGGTCACGGCGTCGCCCTGACGCACCTCAACGGCCGGACGATCGCGGACATGCTGAGCGGGAAGCAAACGGCCTTGACGGACTTCTGGATCGTGAACCGCAAATCGATGTCGATGAAAAGCGACACGCTGTCGTTCCTGTTCGGCAGGGCGGCGCGTCAAGCGCTGAAGACCTGGGACCGATGGGAGGAGCGAGGATTGACGAAGTAACGGCGGGGGATCGCGCGTTCCCGTCCTGGCCGGCGGCATGACGCTGGCGCCGGAACCCCGTCGCGATTCCTGTCGCCCGAAATCCTCATTCTTCGACGGGCCGCGCGCCGACCATTCCCCGACGCTCATCAACATTGCGCAACGCCACTGTTTGTCGATCCCCTTCCCACCCGTAGCGCCCTCCACGCCTCGCCCACACGCATCTTTGCCACGCCCATGACAAAACGTCTATAATTGGACAATCCATCGACCGGCACGCTAAAGCATTCGCCCCCTGGCGCGCCTCGATTCCCCGGCCCTGCCTGCCCGGAGCGACATGAGCGACTACCCCGTTTTCGACACGCTTTGCGATCTGCTGAACACGTCCGGCGCACGATTCCGCGTGCTGGAACATCCGGCCGAAGGAAAATCCGACGCGATCGCCGCGCTGCGCGGCACACGTCCCGAACAGGGCGCGAAGGCGATGCTGTGCACGTTCAAGGACGGCGGCGACTCCACTGCGCTCGCGGTGATTCCCGGCCACCTGAAGATCGATTTCCGCAAGGTCGCCGATGCGGTCGGCCGTCGCAAGGCGACACTCGCACCGCCCGATCTCGCGGCCGCCGTCACGCGCTGCGTGATGGGCGCCGTGCCGCCGTTCGTGTTCGACGCCAGCGTGACGCTCGTCGTCGATCCCGCACTGGTCGAACACAACACCGAGATTGCATTCAACGCGGGCCGCCTCGACCGCTCCGTCGTACTCGACGCGGCCGACTACGTGCGGATCGCGCAGCCGCTGCTCGCCGACATCACGCGGCCGCAAGCGGCGGACGGTGAGTAACCCGCCCGCAGCCCGCCGCCCGCCGCCCGTTTCCCAACGCCGTCGCATCGATCAGAACCCCGAAAGCGAAACCACCATGACCACCACCCGGAACAAGGCGCCGTCTGAGCAGGCATCGCTGATCGAACAGGTGCAGCGCATTGCCGAAGGGCTCGGCGCGATGTTCGCGCCGTTCACCGAGGTCGTGGTTCACGACCTGCGCACGCCGAAGCACGCGATTCTCGCGATCCACAACAACCTGTCGGGACGCGCAGTCGGCGATCCCGCGACCGAGCTCGGCCTCGCCCGCATCGCGGACGACGATTTCCCGCAAGTGCTCGCGAACTACCCGAACCGCTTCGCCGACGGCCGCACCGCGAAAAGCACGTCGATCGGCATCAAGGATTCGACCGGCCGCTACGTGGCCGCGCTATGCCTGAACGCCGACACCACGCTGTTCCGCGGCTTCCAGGGCATGCTGAACCAGTTCTGCAGCACGGACGGCGAAGCCGTCGCCGAAACGCTCGACCCGGCCGGCGCCGACGCGATCCGGCAACGCATCGACGCATTCGCGATGCGCCTCGCGACGACGCCGCGCGAACTGAAGACCGACCAGCGCCGCGAGCTGATGCAGGCGCTGAAGGCCGACGGTTTCCTCGAAGTGCGCCGCGCGATGGAAATCGTGTCGCAGCATCTCGGCGTCTCGCGCGCGACCGTCTACAACGATGCGAAATGATTCCGGATTCCGGATTCCGGCGCGCCGTGCGCGCGGCGTCCCTGTTGACTGACCTTTCCGACCCCAAACGACCATGAACGCTCCGACTCTCCCCACGTACGACGACGTTGCCGGCGCCGCGGCCCGGCTCGAAGGCCATGCGCACCGCACGCCGGTGATGACGTCGCGGACGATCGACGAAGCGCTCGGCGCGCAGGTGTTCTTCAAGTGCGAGAACCTGCAGCGCATGGGCGCGTTCAAGTTCCGCGGCGCGTTCAACGCGCTGTCGCGCTTCGACGCGGAGCAGCGCCGCAACGGCGTCGTCGCGTTCTCGTCCGGCAACCATGCGCAGGCGATCGCGCTGTCGGCGCGCATCCTCGGCATTCCCGCGACGATCGTGATGCCGCAGGACGCGCCGGCCGCGAAGATCGCCGCGACGCGCGGCTACGGCGGCAAGGTCGTGACCTACGACCGCTACACCGAGGATCGCGAGCAGATCGGGCGCGATCTCGCCGCGCGGCACGGGCTCACGCTGATCCCGCCCTACGACCACCCGGACGTGATCGCCGGCCAGGGCACGGCGGCCAAGGAACTGTTCGACGAAGTCGGCCCGCTCGACGCGGTATTCACGCCGCTCGGCGGCGGCGGGTTGCTGTCGGGCACCGCGCTCGCCACGCGCGCGCTGTCGCCGCACGCGACGCTGTACGGCGTCGAGCCGGAAGCCGGCAACGACGGCCAGCAATCGTTCCGCTCCGGCGCGATCGTGCATATCGACACGCCGCGCACGATCGCCGACGGCGCGCAAACGCAGCACCTCGGCAACCTGACGTTCCCGATCATCCGCCGCGACGTCGACGACATCCTCACCGCGACGGACGCAGAACTGGTCGACTGCATGCGCTTCTTCGCCACGCGTATGAAGATTGTGGTCGAGCCGACCGGCTGCCTGTCGTTCGCCGCCGTGCGACGGATGAAGGATGCGCTGCAGGGCAAGCGCGTCGGCGTGGTGATCAGCGGCGGCAACGTCGATCTCGAGAACTTCTGCACGCTGGTGTCGGCGTCGGCCTGACCATCGCGGCGCGCATGACCATTCCGTCATCCGCGCCGCATCACGCCTTCACGCCGCGTTAAGTTTCGCGCCCTAGACTGATTACGTTGTCCCGCAATCCGTCGCGCAGTCAGTCGTGAAGGAGCCACCATGAAAACGCACGCGATCGTCGCCGCCGCCCTGACGGCCGCTTCCCTTTCGGCGTTCGCTCAACCGGGCGTCACGTCATCCGGTTTTCCCGCCGCGTCGCCGCACGACGCCATCGCGCAAGCGACGCACCGCTCGCCCGCCGCGTTGCCGCACGCCGGCTTCGTGCTCGCGAAGATCGACCAGAACAATACGCCCCCCGATCGCGGCGGCGACCCGAGCGGCCGCACGCATTCCGGCACGCACATGTGACGGCCCGCGCCGGGCGCCGCTGCCGCCCGGCCCTCAGAACGACGGCAACGACGGATCGCGCGCGGCCAGGATGTCGTCGGTGCGCCGCTGCAGCGCGCCGTCGATCGTCTCCGGTTGCGGAATCAGCCAGTAGCGCCCGGCACGGATGCCGTCGAACACCCGCTCGGCGAACGCGTCGGGCGTGAGCCCGTGCGCGTTCAGCATCGAGCGCATCGTGTCGACGAAGCCGCGTACTTCGGGCCGGTCGTGCACCGCGCCGAACGGGTCGTTGAAGATGCCCGATTGCACGGGGCCGGGCGCAAGCAACGACACGCCGACCGGCGCACCGAGCATCTTCAGTTCTCCGTACAGCGATTCGGTCAGCGCGACCACTGCGAATTTCGTCGCCGAATAAGGCGACATCAGCGGGCTCGGCAGGAACCCGCCCACCGACGCGGTATTCACGATGCGCGCCGACACGTTGCGTTCGAGCATCCGCGGCACGAAGCTGCGGATTCCGTTCAGCACGCCGTGCACGTTGATCGCGAAGCTGCGCTCGAAGCGCTCCGGCGTGATTTCCCAGCTGAAGCCGGTCGCCATCACGCCCGCGTTGTTGAACAGCAGGTCGACGCCGCCGAAGCGCTGCCACGCGGCTTCCGCCAGCGCATCGACGGCTTCCGGCCGGCTGACGTCGGTCGGCACGCACAGCACGTCGGTGTCGAGCGTCGCGGCGAATGCGTCGAGCTTCGCCGGGTCGAGATCGGCCAGCACGACGCGCATGCCGAGCCCGGCAGCACGGCGTGCAAGCCCGCTGCCGATGCCGCTGGCCGCGCCGGTGATCACGGCGGTGCCGCCGTCGAAGCGAATCGGGTTCGTCATGTCAATCAGAGTCCTGTGGGGTCGATGTGGGGATGCGCATACGCGGGAATCACCGGCGGCGGCAGCACCGTGCGGCCGTCGAGCGAATGCACCGCGAGCTGCTGCGCGAGCGGGAAATGCAGGCTGTGCGTGACGAGGCCGGTGCGTTCGCGCGCCGGCAGGCTGCACAGCGCGAGCGCGGTTTCCGCGAGATACGCGACATCCTCGGTCGGATAGCCTTCGGGGATGTAGCGCGCGGCGCCCGGCGTGCGGATCGCCGTGCTCGGCGCGACGAGATTCACCGCGATGCCGTCGGCTTCGAGTTCGGCCGCGAGCCCCTGCGTGAAGCGCGACAGCGCCGCCTTCGCCGCCGCGTAGACGGTCGCGCCGCCCGCACGCGAGAAATCGTCGAACGGGCGCAGCGGCGGCAGCGCCGTCACCGAGCCGACGTTCACGATCCAGCCGGCGCCGCGCGCACGCATCAGCGGAATCGCGGCCTGCGCCAGCGCGAACGGAATCCGCAGATAGTGTTCGATCGTCGTGTCGAACATCGTCATCGGCATCGCGTCGACGCACGCATAGTCGGCCACGCCCGCGTTGTTGACGAGGATGTCGAGGCCGCCGGCCGCTTGCGCCGCGCGCCCGACGAGCGCATCGCGCTCGGCCGCGTTCGACAGGTCGGCCGCGAGCGCGATCGCGCGACCGCCCGCCTGCTCGATCAGCGCGACCGTTTCGGCGAGCGTGCCGGCGGTCGTGGCCGATCGCGCGAGGCTGCGCGCCGTCACGACGACGGTCGCGCCTTCGGATGCCAGGCGCTGTGCGATCGCACGGCCAATGCCGCGGCTTGCGCCGGTCACGAGCGCGCACTTGCCGGCCAGCACGCCGGTTCGGGTATCGGTCATCGTTGTCTCCTGTGATGGACGTGCGGGCCGCTCAACCGGCGATATCCGCAACATGAAGCACCAGCTTCGTTTTCGCCTCGCCCGTTTGAACGAGATCGAGGGCACGGGCCGCCTGTTCGAGCGGAAATCGGTCGAAGCGCGGCACGCGCAGTGCGCGCCGCTCGAGTTGCGCCGCGATCCGGCCGAGCGTGGCGCCGCTCGGCATCCGGCTGTAGGTCATCGCGGCGCGAAGGCCGCGCCGGGCGGCTTCGGCGGCCGTCGCGGCCAGCCG